>NZ_JBFRGE010000010.1:0-124116 GCF_052115185.1 Paenibacillus sp. 2TAB19
ACCTTAGATCGGTCTTTGAATAGTTGTGAACTTATTTAACGGATCTATAATCTATGTGTAATCGGCAATCGCAGCGTAATCCGTGCTCCTTTATTGAGATCGCTCGAAATTTCGAAGCTGAACGATTCTCCGTAGTATATATTTAGACGAGTAATGACATTTTTCATGCCTATTGAATCGCCTATGTCGGCATCCTCGTGTAAATAGCGGTGAAGTTCATCAATTTTCGCTTGATCGATACCCACCCCGTTATCCGAGATGACAAAGATGATCTGTTCCTGTTCTTTCGCGATCTGAATCGTAATATATCCAATGCCGAGAATATTCTCGATACCGTGAATACTCGCATTTTCCACGAATGGCAAAAATGCCATTTTCGGAATTTCTATATCCATAATAGATTGATCGATCTCGATATGATACTCCAGCTTGCTGTCAAAACGATACTTTTGAATTTCCAGGAAACACTCGATTAGCTCCAATTCCTCGCGGATCGTAACGAAGCTTCGCTTCCATAGAATCGATTTTCGGAAAATTTTCGCCATGTTCTCTATCGTCTTAGCCGTCTGCGATTCGCCTTTCATTAGACTTCGCATCCGAATCGTTTCAAGCGCATTAAATAAAAAATGCGGGTTGATTTGGCTATGAAGCGCGTATAACTGGGCTTGTCTTTGACGCAGCTCCAGTTCTTTCTTCTGGATCTCGGAAACGTACACGTCATTGATCAAGTTTTCGATCCGAGTGCTCATCCGATTGTATTCCACAGCTAGTTCGCCAATTTCATCCCGTTCCCGACTGTAGGGAATCCGTTCAAAGTGTTTGCTTTTGACAGATTTCATCCGCTTCAGAATGGCTTGAATGCGTGTATGGATCGATCGGGAGAATATTAAAATTACGATTGTAGGCACGAGGAAGTTAACCCCAGCAAACCAAAGGATAAATTGCCCCGATTGTCTGACATCATATAAGATTTTCTCTTCGTCAAGAACGCCGTACAGCTTCCAGTCCCCCAGATAACGGTTAGTCTGATATTGCTTGCTAATAACGATTGCCTTTTTCGGCTTAGTGATCCCATCAAGTCCAAGCCCCCGATCAGACGTGATCTGCCCGCTTGGCTGACCGCTTGCCAGACGCCCGTAACGAGCCTGATCTGACGGATCCAGCAAATAAATGTCGCCTTCAAAACCGGATAAATCGAATATTTGCTTTATGTAATTTTCATTCAAGTCGATTTTGATCACATTTTCATATGAATCGTATCGGCGATCCGACAGCCTCTGAATAACGCTGATACCGCCCGATGATACATACAGATGCGGATAAGTATTATTGTATTCTGCGCTTTGGCGATACCAGGTGGTTTCCCGCATTTCATCCTCGAGCTTGATAATATGACTGGAGTTTAGAATCGCCGGGTTGTCGCTCATGATCGTAACCGAGCTGATGGTTTTGTACTCCTTGTCTGCGCGATTGAACAGACTCGATACGCCGTTTAGCGATTCTACATAACGATCGTATGAGGTATGGTCGCTATTCAGAAGATGGCTCAGCTGATTGTCGATCGAATATAAATATGAAATACCTGCAGCATCGTCAATCAGGGCCTTTAATTCGGATTGCAACAAAGCAATCGCTTTTTCCGCATCCGCTGTCTTCTGGTTCTTGATGTTCATGGTTGTCACCTGATAGAACATCACATTGGTCAACACAATCGGAATGAACACGCATATGACATAGATGAGGATCAACTTGCTTCTGAGCTTTAAATGGTGCAATCGAAAATTGAGCACGACGGACCTCCTTATTTTTGATCGATCATCTTATTGCGATAATCTGTCGGCGTCATTTTTTCCAGCTTCTCGAACTGGGTGGCAAAGTAATCCGCGTTTTGAAATCCGACTTGCTCGGCGATTTCGTAGACGCGTTTTTTCGTTTGGCGAAGCAGACGCTTCGCCTCCTCGACGCGGAGTGAAAGCAGGTATTCATTAAAGTATGAACCGTAATTTTTGCGAAACAGCTGTCCTAGATAGATCGGGTTCATATGGAAGTCGGCAGCAATGCCCTTCAGATAAATATTTTCCCTGAAGTGTCCATCAATATATTTTTTCACTTTTTCAATGCTTCCTTCTCCTTTGTCTCCTCGTTTTTCCGCGATATAAGCTGCAGCTTCCTCTATGAAATTTTTGAAAACATGCTTTAGCTGATTCAGATTACGGTATTTCCTCTGCCAATTAAGCAGCTCCTCGAACCATGTTAGATTTTGCTCAGCTCCATCCAGTTGTCGGATAATATTGATTGTGGCAATCATGCTTCGTCTAACGGTATTCGCAACTGCTCCGGGAGCGAAATATCGCTCCTGAAAAGCTATGAAAATCGCATCGATAGCGCTGTTATACCCTTCGACTCGATTGGCTTCAACCTCATAGATCAGCTTACTGTGCAGTTTTTCATCTACATCAAAATAATACAAAGACATGTCTAACAGCTCGTTAGCCATAAATATACCGTTAGAGCCTCCGGCGAAACGATAATTCAAACATTCGTCTGCGCTCGAGCGGGAATGCACGATCTGTTTCAAGTGTTCGACCGTATGACCGATAAACAACGCAATTTTCGTTAAAAGATTATTCTCCAATCTTTGAAGCAGCCTCCTGTAATTAATCCCCTCCATCGACCGCGACGGGGGCACAATAAAGCCGTATTGATTGTAATCGCGAGCATGAATAAGAAGAGGTTGTCTCTCGAGGAAGAAATACTGCTGGAGCTCCGTTTGCAAAGGGATCAAATAGTCAATTTCCCTATGAGGCAGCTCATCTTGGAATTCTACGATGGCATAGGTATAGGGGGCGGAGAGAGTAAGCTCAAGCGTATTCGCAATTTGCGCCATTACTTGGTCGTCCGGCTCGTCCTGAACCAAGCTTTCGATTATGATTTCGACAAGCGGCTTTTCCCTTGTCATCGATAGGAGCTGTCTTTGATTCATGATATTCGCTATCTTTTTTAAGGCAGTTGTAAGCTCCGCCTCATCAACCGGCTTCAAAATATAATCGGACACATTGTAACGGAAAGCTTGCTGCGCATACGAGAAATCAGGATACCCGCTTAGAATGACAAATATCGGTTGGTGCTCTCCTTCCGCGGTTACCTGTCGAATCAGCTCCAAACCGTCAATCACGGGCATTCTTATATCAACAATGACGAGATCCGGGGTTAACAGTTGGATCAGCTTCAATGCTTCGAGCCCGTTCTCCGCTTCGCCGCAAATCTCGAATTGCAACGACGACCAATCGATTAGATTGATCACACCTTTACGTACAAAAATCTCATCATCTACAATCAGTACCTTATGCATGAGCCTTCCTCCTCCGTAAAGTTTACGAAACTACAATTCAAGATTGTAACGTGAATAGCTCAGGACTACAAGCAAGCGTTAGTTGGGCGAATTGGCCATAACTAATAAGAAGAGGCCAACCCGCCAAGTCTGTTAGGACCTGGCAGGTTAGCCTCTATCAGCAGCTCTATGCTGCGAACTAACGTATGCGTAATACGTTGATGGATTGGGCAGGGAACGTTTGGGTAAAGCTGCTGCCATCGAACGAGAACTCGCTTTGAACGGGTACAATCTTCTGCGGCTCCTCGAAGCTATTCTCGTCCTGGGGCAAGTGGCCTGACATTTCATAGCTGACAACATGGCGCATCCTATCCGCCGCTTGCAAATCTTCCAAAGCGATTTCTGCACATACTGCCGCTTCCTGCATATTGACGACTTTGACGATCGTATCTCCAGTAGCATCTTCTGTGCTGGAGGAGTAGTAGAGCGGCTGGATTACGGCAATCTTGTCCTCCGTCTCGTGCATCAGCTCGCCGTTAATGAAGGCGCGAATCTTCCTTCCCGACACTTCAAGCGCAAGCTTGTAGGTGACGTCATTCTCGACGGTGAACAAGCTTTGGGTTAAGCAGGAACCGCGTCCGTTCACGCGGGAGCTGATCATGGAATCTTGATTTTGCCAGCCGCTAATTTCCCAGTATAAGCGGTTAGCGTCATCCGACTGACCGAACGATAGAACGAAGCCTTTCGGGCCATCCGTTCTCACTGCCGTCGCATACAGCGTATAGCTCGACCAATCTACGACGTCCAACCGTTCAAAACGCTTATCCGTACCCGCAAGACGAGCTTCCGGGGTATCCGACAGCTCGGCCGTCCAGCCCTCGAATGTCCGCTCCTCTCCGGTATCATGATTGACGATACGCACATCGGAATATACAACGTTGCTGCCGTCCGTCCCGAGCTCGATTGCGCCTTGAATCGGCTTGATCTCTGTCGAGTCCAGCTTCTCAAAGCCGCTCGCTTCGATGYCGAGCAGCCGGTCGCCTTGATGGTGCATGAACAGCTTCTGCACGTAATAGTTGGCTGTGCCGAACACCTCATGGTTGTTGAACCAAATAAGATCCGGCTTCCAGTTCACATAATCGACATTACAGAGCATTGGCGCATAGCAGGCAAGACCGACCGCATGAGCGTTACGCTCTAATCCGGTCATGAATGCCGCTTCCGCGAGCGCATTGTAATACGTATTGCCCCAAGAGGCGTATTCCCCTAGAAACACCTTCGGGTCATCGGCCTTGAATCCGTCATAACGGTCTACATGGGCTAAGAACCATTCCGGCGATTGATAGTAATGCTCGTCAACAAGATCCGAGCCGTTCTCCCGCGCCGACTGCCAGCCTCGCTCGTATTCCCCGCCGGCGGCGAAAGGACCGCTGGAATTGATCACTTTGATAGCAGGATATTTCGCTTTAATCGCTTGATGGAAGTACGTATATCGCTCGAAGAACGGTTCGCCGACCTCCTCGTTGCCGATACCGATATACTCGAGTCCGAACGGCTCTGGATGGCCAAGCTCAGCTCGAATTGCTCCCCACTCCGAATCAGCATCGCCATTGGCGAATTCGATCAGATCAAGCGCGTCGTCGATCCATGGACCAAGCTCGTCTATCGGCACAATCCGCTTATGATGCGGGTCGTACCCGCCCGGCAAGATTGGTATCGCCTTCGCGCCAATATCCTCGCAGAAGAGAAAATACTCGTAATAACCTAAGCCAAGCGTTTGATTGTAGCTCCAATTGTTCCTCCTCGACGGGCGCTGCTCGACTGGGCCAATCGTGTTCTTCCATCGGTACATCGAATTGCGGTCATCGGGATTCAACGACCCGTCATGCACGAGGCAGCCGCCCGGGAAGCGCATAAACTTTGGCTTCAGATCGGCTAGAAGCGTGGCAATATCTTCGCGCAGCCCGTTCGTACGTCCTCTGAATGTACGAACAGGGAACAACGAGACCATATCCACATATAGATTGCCTGTGCCGCCCGTCGTAACCACTAGCCTGCTGCTATAGTCCGTTTCGCCGGCCGTTATCGAAGCCTCGTATCGTTTCCACTCGGACGAATTCACGATAACGGTTGCTTTCCCGTGTGCGATGCCCTCTTTGCTTTCAATGGCAATGACGACCGGCTCGTCCAGACTCGCGTCTCGCCTTGCGTAGAAGGAGAACCGATATTCCCTACCAGCTTGTACCGGAATGCCTGAATTAAAGCCCCTATTCGTGATACCGACACCGTCGCCAGCTTCATGAATCGTAATAACGGCGTAATGCGGATTCCTTCGGTTCATCGGATCCGATTGCTCAATCGATAGCTCCGCCTGCCCGCCGCCTCGCTCTACCTTCTCCCATGCGGTAAGCGCATGGAAATCCCGGTGATCGATCGGATCGAACTCGAATGAACGGTTGCGCACCAGTTCCGCATACAACCCTCCGTCGGCTGCATGATTCAAATCCTCGAAGAAAATGCCGAACAAATCGCCCAGCTCAGCTCCCTGCTGCTGCGTGTAGATCGTCAGTTTTCCTTGCGGCTTGCTCATTCCGCTTCTCCTCGATCAGCAGATAACCAGTGATCTACATCAACTACCGGCTTGCCTTCGATGAATTCGACTTTGCTAATGCATGTTTCCCGCAAAACGCCAGTCGCCGGGTCAATAAGACGGTGGTAGCACAAGTACCAATCGCCTTTATATTCCGCCATCGAAGCATGGCCTGTGCCGAAGTACGTCTCGGATGGACGGGTTACGCGGTTATCTTGCGGAATCTCGTAAGGACCATAGATATGGTCGGCCGTTGCGTAACAAATTTGGTATCTTGGATCGCGCGTGTCATAGTTGCTCCATGTAAGCAGATACTTTCCGTTAATCTTCTGCATATGCGGTCCTTCGTTGTAGACGCCGCTGTCGAATACTTCAGGATCTTGGCCGCGCTGCTCATAGAACTGGTTCGACACCAGCACCGGTTTCGACTTGAAAGAAACCATATCGTCGCCCAGCGGAACGATCCAGCACTTGCCTTGTCCCCAAAGCAAATAAGGCTGACCGTCGTCGTCGACGAATAGATCGGCGTCGATGCTCTGGCAAGCATACTCATCCTTCGTGAGCAACGGTTTGCCTAGCAGATCCTTAAACGGCCCGAGCGGCGAGTCGGATACGGCAACGCCGATCTGCGCTTCCGCAGAGAAGTACATATAATATTTGTCTTTATATTTGTTGATGCCAGGCGCCCAAGCACTCGTCTTCGCCCATTCGACATCGTTCAGATCAAGCGCCAAGTAAGGACCGTCCCAGTTCACCAAGTCTTTGCTATGGAAAACATGGAATTTCTCATATACCCATCCTGGGCTGTCCCCTGTCGGGTACATATAATAATCGTCGCCATCCCTGAATAAGAACGGGTCTGCCCACTTGCCAATAATTGTAGGTTGCTGTTGTTTATTCATCCGATTAACCCCCATATGTTAGTAATAATCGATCGTATTCGGACTGCGTAACCGGAATAACCGAGCCGTGGCGCGGCGAAGCCGGCAATGCATAGTGGTCAGGCAACGACCAAATGCCTGAGCTTAAATCCGTCGTTTCCAACGGAATATAACCTCGATCTACATATTCATCAATGAATGCGTACCACTTTTCTTCCGTATTTGACTTGAAAATAATCGGACCTTCGCCCTGACGCAAATGCGGCTGTTCTACGCTTTCATTTATAAGTGCAAAGCTTGGATCGTAGAAGGAGCTTCCCGACTCTTGCATAATGTTATTTCCTTTGCTTATCCGGTACACGCTGCCCTTGTCTTCAATCATCGTTGTGTCGATAACCGAATACCCGTAATCCATATATACTTCCGGCTTGCTGAACGCTATAAAATCTTTGGTCTCGGACACCATCATGCGATGATACCGCCCCTCCGAATTGCCGCCAGCATCACTGCCGTCAAGCATGGAAGCCCAGAACACGTAATACACGTCGGAGCCTTTATCCAGAAAAACTTCCGGTGCCCATGTGCAGCCCGCCCCCTCCGGAGCCAGCTCAACCATCGACTGCTCGGACCAATCTACGAGATTGGAAGACTTCCACACCATGATGGATCGACTGCCCGTGGTCACAGCTCGTCCCCAATCACCGTTGCCGTGAATCCGCAGATCGGTCGCTACCATATAGAACGAATCGCCCTGCGGCGAACGAACGATATACGGATCGCGAACGCCCTTCTCTCCTAGCGTAGATGTAAGGACCGGCCGGCCTCCGTTCAACTCTCTCCACGCAAGAGCGTTATTGCCTTCGCTAAGCGCAAAATAAACCTGTTCCCCGTCTTCGTACCGYTCGCCCTTGAAATAAGCGAACAAATATCCCGCATACTTCTCTGTGTTCGCGCCCATCTGTTTCACTCATCCTCTTAACTGAAATATCATCCATACTTTTCGGCTGGTTCAACTCCTATTTTCTATCTTTATTTCTTCTTCGTAAATGATGTATGATAGGTATTAACTGATATATTGTCCAGTCACGATCGGAGGAATAGGCTTGATTCAAATTAAACGATGCGGTTATAACATCACCCATGAGAATGGATTTACCGTCGATCGGCCCGACGGCTCGGGGGACTTCCTATTCGTGCTGTTCCGCAGCAAGATGGCAGTCGAATTGCAAGGTAAAACCGTTATCACTGAACAAAATAGCTATATTCTTTATGGCCGCAACAGCAAACAATATTACAAAGTAATCGAGCAGCCTATGGTTCATGACTGGTTCCACTTCGATTCCGATGAAATGGACGAGCTGTGCAGGCAGCTTGGGCTGCCGCTCGATGCGATCATAACCGCTCACGACCCTTTTTACATTTCCAGAAAGGTGAACGAGCTTCAAACCGAACACATTCATAACGGCCCTTACAAGCGAGAGATTATGGATGCCACCGTGCGCTGCCTATTAATGAAACTTAGCGAGATGCGTACGCGCATCGACTCCAACCATTACATCAGCAAGCATTATGATCAGTTCATTAATCTTCGGAACGTCATCTACAACTCGCCTTCGGTTTCGTATTCGATCGATGAGCTGGCGACAAGCATGAATATGAGCCGATCGCATTTCCAACAGCTGTACAAGGAAATATTCGGCGTGTCCGTCATGAACGACATCATCCGTAACCGTCTTGAATTCGCGCTGCATTTACTGGAGAACTCCGTCCACGACATCAAGACGATCGCCGAGCTGTGCGGTTACGACAATGAGGTTCACTTTATGAGGCAATTCAAAAAGAGCGTACACTTGACGCCGACCCAGTATCGTCGAAAATACCGTTCGCCAGCCAATTGACGCTCTCCTATTGCAAACTCGGTGTCCGAAGTTTTACTCCGTTCCTCCTTGAACGGGGCCCATTGCGCCAATCGTAAACTTGACGTGCACGGCAATCTCTGCATCCGCAAGCGCGTTACCCCAGTGTTCCTGCACCTTCTCGTACTGCCTGAAATGATGGGCTCTTGCATAGAGACCAAGGCCGATCGGATCGATCCGGTGGGATTGGAATTTCGCTATCAGCTTCTCGAGCTGTTTTTTGCATTGTTCGTTGATTCTCCTGGCCAGTTCGTCATCGTCGCGACCGATATTGTACGCAAACATTTCCTCCGACAACGTAATAAGCGAAGCAAGCGTAATATCGAAATGAAATTTCCCTTGCTTATAGCCTGATTTCACTTTCACCTTTACTTTCCCCGCGCTGAAGCTGACGATATTCGTATGAAACGGTCCCGTCATCGGTTTATCCGGCATTGGATAAGAAAGGCTTATGCCCGCCTTGGCATCKCCTTTAAGAATATTCAGCAAGATCGACTCTTGCGCGCCAAGAGACTCCATATATTTGCCTCTATGGTTTAACAAGGCGCTTCCGAAAAGAATGACCTTATTGTTCTGCAGCCTTACCTCGCTGATCGAAGGGGTTATTCCCCTTTCGTACATTTGTCGATGCAGCTCCTGCGCGGTTGTATGAACGGTCTCGGAACGAGAGCTGTTCGAGTCTATCATGCCGCGCAGCAAGATCGGCAGCGGGGGCTGGTCCACTTGATTGAACCCGATGATTTCAGACACGGCCCCGTCATACATGACCATCCGATCGGTAACCGTATTCCGGGCATCGCGGTAAATCACATCCATCATTTTGAACCAGTCGTCATGCTGCAGCATTCGTTTGCCCACGATGATTACTTGATAGTTCCGTCCTTGCGCGGCTCCGGTCAGCTGAGCATCCTGTTTGGCGCGGGATTCCCGCAAGGTTAGGGCAGATCCGCCTGTTTCAACGCTTTTTTTCTTAATATTTTTACTGAACACCGGCGACGAGGAATAGAACTTGAAAGTACCGTTTCGATCCAAATCCATGCCTAGCGCGAGTGGCGTCGCCGCATTTTCGAGACTTAGCTGATCGGAGCAGCCAGCGAGCAGAAGACAGACGACGCACGTACCGACGAACCTTCTAAACAGCGTGCTCATTGAACAAGTCTCCCTTTCCATTTCGTATATACCGCCAGAACCAAGAACAAGCATACCGGAAACACGTATTCCAGCCAAAAACCGATCTTTCCGATCAAAGCCTCAAAGCTGTTGCTCCAGCCGAAAGTCGGACGGAAAAAATAAATACCGACAACGATAGCCGCGCATACGATTCGCAAATGGCTGCGATTGTCCGGCTTGTTCAGAAGCCATCTTGAGCAAAAGGTCGCCAAGTAAAGAAACGGTATCCAGGATAAGGAGAACACAAGCAAATAATAGGAAATAAACGGAACCTCGATCCTCTCGATGAATTTGAACTCGATCGATTTTAATATCGAAATCGTCGGCTCGTTGTATTTATTGATTTCGTCCGGACTGAAGTAAAGATAACAAATCAACGTAAAGAACATGTAGGCGGCCGTCGTCAACGTATTGGCAAGCAAAATGCCCATGGTCGCCTTCTCCTTATGCTTCAAATACGGGTAAAAGACGAAAACGGCCGTTATGCCGAGCGTCGGGTATATTGTATCCTTGACCGCTTGAAGCACCGGTGCGACTCCATGCTTCAAGATCGGAAACAGGTGCAGTACGTTAGCTTCCTTGAGCGTAAACAAATAAACGAACGGTATCCATAAGGACATCAGCGTCATGAGCTCGGAATATCTGCCGACAATGCGCGGACCGTTGCAGGCAACAAGATAGGTTGGGACAAGAATTAAAGCCATGAGCAAATAGATGGGCGTGTTGCCGAGCAGCCATATTTTTGTAATGAGGACCGACCTTGTCAATGTGTCAACGGCTAAGCTTAGGAAATAAAGCATAAAAAGCAGCGCCAACGTTCTGCCGACCCACTTGCCCATATAATGGGCCGCGAGATCGAATAAAGTGTCTTGCGGCCTTTTTTTCATTATGCCGACGATCGCCAAGCTGACGATCAGGCTGATCGCCCATCCGATCAAGATGGATATCCACCCGTCCGTTCCGGCCGTATCGGATAAATTAGACGGAATCGAAAGCACGGGCAAGCTTACTTGCAGGCCGGAGATAAGACATATAAACTGCATCGTCGTTATTTCGTTGCCCGTTGTCTTAATCATGGCTTGTCCCCTTTATTTATACGGCTGTCCGCTTGTCTGCGCTCTTGCTTAGGGGAGGTGCTTTTGGGCCGTTTGTCCATAAACCACAGCGGTACGCGAATGACTGTATCCTTCCAATCCGCGAAGCGGACGGGAGCAAACGGATGACCGTAAGGCACGCCTAGCGATTGCAGCGAAATCAAGTGCGCCACCATCGTCATCAGACCGACAATAAGCCCTACGAATCCGAACATGGAAGCGAGGATCATCATCATGAAGCGGATAAGACGGACGGCCGCTACCATATCGTAGTTCGGCAAAATAAACGAGGAAATGGCGGTGAAAGCGACGACGATGACCATGATATTGCTAATCAAGCCCGCCTGCACGACCGCTTGCCCGATGACGATGCCCCCGACGATGCCTACCGTTTGTCCGACGGGAGCAGGCAGTCGCACGCCCGCCTCCCTCAGCATTTCCAGCGTAATTTCCATAATGGCCGCTTCCATGAACGGCGTAAACGGCACCTGTCCACGCGATTGTCCCAAAGTTAGCAGCAGCTTCAGCGGAATAATCTCGAAATGGTAGGAGATAACCGCGATATAGAAGGCAGGCAGAAACGCCGCAACAAAGAAAGCAAACAAACGCAGCCAACGAATGAAGGTCGAGATCGGCCATCTTGTGCTATAATCGTCAACGCTTTGAAAAAAAGACATGAACGTGACCGGTGCGACGAGCACGCTTGGCGATCGGTCGACGATCACGATGCATCTCCCTTGCAATATTTGCGATGCGGCCGCGTCAGGACGTTCGGTCGCGATGAATTGCGGGAACAACGAGCGCGGATTATCCTCGATAAAATCGGACAATTCTCCCGTATTGATGATCACATCCGTTTTGATGGCTTGGATTCGTTTCTCAAGATCGGCCAGAAAATCGGCGTTCACCACGTCTTCCAAATAAACGATCGATATAGGCGTCTGACCTCGCTTCCCTACGAGCAGCCGTTTAATTTTCAGTTCGCGGTTCGGGATGTAGCGGCGCAGCAGGGCAATGTTCTGACCGCCAGTTTCAACGAAGCCTTGATGCGCGCCTTTCAGCGACGATTCCAACTGCGGATCTTCGATGGCCCGTTGCGGCCAGCCTTTCGTATCCATGGCAAACGCTTCGGTTCTTCCTTCAACGAACAAAAGACTGCTGCCTTGCAGCAATTTCTTCTCAATCTCCGACCAGCTAACGACCGGATCGATATAGCCCACCGTCGTAATCAACTCGCCTCCCGGCGTGCCGCACCCTTCATGCAACTGCAGCGGGAGCAGCACGTCATGGTTAATCGAGTTTTTGTCGGTAAGCCCTTCGAAGTAAACGAGAATGGCCTTCTCGTTCGTCTGTTTAATGCGAAAATGGCGTAAAATTAGATCCGGTGTATCGGAGAAAATGCCGGACAACCGCTCGGCGTGCTGCTTGATATCCGTCCCTAGCCGGTCGTCCTCGCTTCCCTCCGTCCTATTCATTCCTTGATCCGACATCCGACGCACCTCCCGCTCGCATCCAATGGATTTTATACCCGTACAAAGATCGTGCATATTTTTTCCATTATTTACGAGGATCATGCATGGCATTGATTATTGCAAGCAAAAACAAAGCGACCGCCTCCCATTCGAACATGGAGAAGCGATCGCTATATGAATAACTGCAGTACTATCGACCCTTGCGCCGAATCAGCCGATTAATGGCTTGATAGTTGATTCAAGAAACGCCAAAGACAGGAAATGCCCGAAAACGCTGCAGCTTGTCCGGGTTACGGACTACATGCAGTTTTTGCGCCTTACCCCCCTCGACATGAATCATCGCAACGGTATGAACCCCCTCTGCCGAACCAAATATAAGAGCTGGCACTCCGTTGACCTGAACGATTTCGATTATTGCAATGCCCTTGACCATCGAAGCATGACGCAGCGGACCTAGCAGAAGCTGCGCGACCAGCTCGCGTGTTTCGACCGGCACATATGAGGCACTTACTTTGCCGCCTCCGTCGGAGACAAGTACGACGTCCTGAGCCAGCATTGACTTGATTTGATTCAGATCGCCTTTTTTGAGCGCTCCCATGAAATTTGCGACCCATTTATGACTGGTTTCTTCGGAATGGATCGGTTCATCCGGCGCAATTCCCATTTTCGTTCTCGCGCGGCTAAGCAGCTTGCGGCAATTCTGTTCGCTTTTATCGATTAGCTCGCCTACTTCATGATACTCGAAGCCGAGTGCTTCGCGCAGGACGAAGACCGCCCGTTCCGACGGGGATAGCCGCTCGAGAAGCACAAGCATCGCATAGGACAACAAATCGTCTTTCACAACCTGTTCGATGGATTGCTCGTCCCCCGAACTCAGGAACGGTTCCGGCAGCCATTCTCCATAATAGATCTCGCGCTTTTTCATTGCTGATTTTTGCAAATCCTTGCAACGATTCGTGACCATCTTGCACAAATAGGCTTTAGGGTACTCCACCTGTTCCGGCGGCACATCGTATATTTTCAGAAAAACGTCCTGCAGCACATCCTCCGCGTCAGACGCCGATCCCGTTAGCTGATAAGCAAGCTTAAACAAAAGTCCTTTATATTTTCCGTACCACTGCTCCATTCTTCCGCCTCCGTATCATCCATTCTTTCAAGCCTTAGACAAAACGAGGACCCGTTTTGTGACATTTAACGATTCTGCATTTTTTCGTAAAGCCGGGTCGAATATTGTCACGGTACGGAATAGAGCGTCGTCTTATTTATGCAGCGGTTAAAAATGAGGAGGATTTGTATGAAAATCGTAGTTATAGGCGGCACTGGCCTTATCGGATCTAAACTTGTAAGCCAGCTTACCGAGATCGGCCACGAGGTGATCGCGGCATCGCCTTCGAAAGGCATTAATGCGGTTACCGGCGAAGGACTTGCCGAAGCGCTTAGCGGCGCCCAGGTTGTCGTGGACGTCGCGAACTCCCCGTCGTTCGAGGACGATGCGGTTTTGGCATTTTTCGAAAAGTCGACCCAAAACCTGTTGGCGGCCGAAGCGGAATCGGGAGTAAGTCATCATGTGGCTTTGTCCGTGGTCGGTACGGAAAAGCTACTCGATAGCGGTTATTTCCGTGCGAAGATGGCTCWGGAAAATTTAATCAAGGCTTCTTCGATTCCTTATACGATCGTCAGATCAACGCAGTTTTTCGAGTTTATCAACAGCATTGCTTACGTGGCTACCGAAGGAAATACGGTCACTTTGCCTAATGCCTTCGTACAGCCAATCGTATCCGACGACGTCGCCGCGGCTTTGGTCGACTTTGCGCTCGAAACGCCGGTCATAGGCATGGTTGAGCTCGCCGGTCCGGAACGCATGCGTATCGACGAGCTGGTCGGACGTTACTTGCGGGCAGAGAAAGACGAGCGCCAAGTTGTGGCCGACGATAACGCGCTTTACTTCGGCACAAAGCTGAACGACCGCTCTCTCGTTCCTAGCGGCAACGCGCGTTTGACGACAACAACGCTCGAAGCTTGGCTTAGCCGTACGATCGTTCCATCGTAATCAGACAAGCTTCAAAAAAAAGGGGCAGTATCCCGCAGAAACCGGGAGACTGCCCCAAAACGCGTTGTCGCGCTTTCAAGATCAAGCATTTTTGTTGCTATTGTTAACCATCCTCGAATCCCCCAGTCCAAGAAGATTCCCTCAACGCTTTGATATCCTGCAAGGGAGGCAGGCCAAACAGCCTCCGGTACTCCCGATTGAATTGGGACGGACTTTCATAGCCTACTGCGGATCCGGCCATTGTCGCTCCGACGGAACCGCTTAGCATCAGGCGTCTGGCTTCCTGCAGACGCAGCTGCTTCTGGTACTGCAATGGCCCCATCGTCGTGATCGCTTTGAATTTATGATGCAACCCGGAGACGCTCATATTGCACATTAACGCGAGCTCTTCCACGGTAAATGGACGTTCTACATTTTGTCTGATCCATCGGATCGCCTTTCCGACGCCATCCGCATTATGATCGAAGATCGTCTTTTGGAAAAACATATGCCCGAAATCGCCTGACAGCAAGGTGTATATCATTTCTTTCTTGATCAACTCGGACAGAAACCGAATGTCTTTAGGCTTGTCGATCAAATTCAGCAACCGTAAAAAGATGTCCAGCAGCCCGGCATCCGACTTGCCGATAAAAGCTCCGGCTCCGGTACCTCTCCATTTCGACTCCGTGACGATTTCCGCCTCCATCGCCACGGATGCGATTTCTTGCGCCGTAAAATCGATTCGCAGCCCCATGTAGGGCGAATCCTTCGTAGCGCCTATGACTTGAGCGGAAGCCGGCATATCGATCAGCGATGCCAAATAATCTCCCGCCGAGTAGCGAAACATATCTTGTCCAAGATACAGCTTCTTCTGCCCTTGAAGGATCAGACAAAAGGAAGGAGTCAATATGTCCGGATTTCGAACCGTTTCGCGACTATGTTTGACGATGGAAAGAAAGGGAACGACGGTGGGTGTCCGGCCATCCGCGATCGCGATCCGATCCGCCGCAGCAATGAGTCGTTCCAACTGGTTTCCTTGTATTTCAACGGTTTTCCCTCGTTCATTACGATCTTCCATTGTGTGATGCAGCATATGATCCATCCCCCCGTCCTTCACTGAAATTATAGGATCAACGACATGCATTGTAAAGTGAAGCTTGACGACAAGTTTTTATAAGAATGTAGCTTTAGGCAATTTCACGACAGGAACGGTCTACTTCCTCCCGGCGATCCCGCCTATACTGTTTCCTAGAAAGAAAAACTTTACTTAAGGAAGGAACTTGCTTAATGAATCAATCCAAATGGATCATTTTAGCCATTATCATTACCTGTCAGCTTATCGTCGTACTCGATGCTTCCATTATGGTAACGGCCATACCGGAAATCGGCCGGTCGCTCCGCATGTCGACGACCAGCCTGACTTGGGTCCAGAATAGCTATATTTTGGCGTTTGGCGGCTTCCTGCTGCTTGGTGCCCGGGCTGGGGATCTTTTGGGGCGCAGAAGAATGCTTGTCGCGGGCATTGGATTATTTTCCCTTACCTCGCTGCTGGCAGGTTTGGCGCCTACAGCCGAATTTTTGCTTATCTCCCGTGCATGCCAAGGTTTCGCGGCTGCGTTGGCCACGCCCGCTGCTCTTGCCTTGCTGTCGGCCAGCTTCGTAGAGGCGAAGGAACGTTCGAGAGCGATCGCGATGTACAGCGCGGTATCGGCTGCCGGCGGCAGTGTCGGCCTCATCCTCGGCGGATTTTTTACCGATTTCATTTCTTGGCGCGTAGGGATGTTTATTAATGTACCCATTGGATTGGCATTGGTGTATCTGGTACAGAAGTTTATTCAAAAAACAGATTCGAGAGCCGGGCGTTTCGATCTCTGGGGAGCGTTGACGTCCGTAATCGGCATGACTTCGTTAGTTTACGGCTTAGTTCAAGCTGCCGATCATGGCTGGAATGGGCTTGAAACGTGGACTTGGCTTGCAGCGGGGATTGTTTTTTTGACTGCATTCGTTCTAATCGAAGCCAGAGCGGCAGAGCCGATCGTCCCGCTCCGATTGTTCGCGAACCGTCAGCGGTCCGGTGCTTATCTTGGAAGGTTCTTGGTCGTGTGCGGCAATTTTTCGCTCTTTTTCTTTATCCCGCAATATTTGCAAAACGTCCTCGGCTTCAGTTCGTTCGAAGCAGGCTTAGCTTTCCTGCCGTTTACGGGAGCCCAATTCGGGATGATGTACCTGATACCTGGGTTGGTGCAACGTTTCGGGAATCGAAATGTGTTGACGGCCGGCATGCTATTAGTCATCATAGGCACGCTATGGACGAGCCAAATCGTCTCGTTGCAAGCTCATTTCTTTCCGCTGATGTTCATTCTATTGGCCGTCATGGGCATAGGCTCCGGCATGGTATTCCAACCGCTCACCTTTATGGGACTCTCGGATGTCGAACCTAAAGATAGCGGTGCAGCTTCGGGTTTGATCAATGTCGCGCATCAAAGCGGTTCCTCGTTTGGTTTGGCTGTGCTCATAACCGTATTTAACGCAGCGGGCTATGCGGATCAGCCATCGAAGCTGCAATTCGCCCACGCCGTATCGCACTCCATATCGGGATCGGCAGCTTTTGTCGCAGCGGGCCTTGTCGTGTCGCTGCTTTGTTTTCTGCCGGTACGCAACAGGTTTCAACGACACGTCCGCTCTGAATAAGAGCAGACCCTTTCGGATTGGAAATAGACTGCTCACCTCGGATGCGGCAGATCGGATATGTGCACTTCCCAACAGCTGCTTCTGTGATCATAATAAAGAGAACGACAAGCAAGAACGATTGCGAATACAGACTATTGGTATAAGGAGTCCAAAATATGCTGCGAATCCTTCGATCAAATGAGACGCCGGTAGTGGGAAGAGATCCTTTCAAGCTGCGCATGATTCGTCCCGGCCGAATCTTCCAGAAAAAGGGAGTTGATCTGGCATTCGGTCCCCTTGGCCGTATCGATCACGCTTTTCTTGACACAGGAACGGTCGTTGGCATGCATGAGCACCGCAATGATGAGATATTCAGTTACATGTGGCATGGGACAATGGTTCATGAAGATTCATCGAATATCAAAACAGCTAACTCACCTATGAAGCTCATGATGATGAACGCAGGCAGCAGTTTCTTTCATCAAGAATCGGTGCCCAGCGGACAGGTAGAAATGCTTCAAATTTTCATCCGCCCCGAGAAAAAAGACTTAAATCCGGCCATCCAATTCTATGACCGTCCCGTGTCATTCGCCAATGGCGAATGGAACCTATTAGCCGGACCACAGGAGTTAAATGCGCCGCTAACGATTCGACAACGAGTGGCCGTTTATGACATACATGCGAAGGCTGGCCGGGAAATCAACATTCCTTCTGTACCAGGAATGACGGCCTGGGTGTATGTAATGGATGGAAACGTGACCGTAGATGAAGCTGAACTATTTAAGGGCGACGCGATCTCCGACTCGAAAGCAGCGCTGCCAACTTTTCGATCGACTAACGATACGACACTGGTAGCTTTTTTGGTCGATATGGACGCACCGGCTACCTTGTCGGGATGGTTTAGCGGTTTAGGCGAGGGCTACGAATAATTAAGAATAATATTAACTAGGAGCACGATAAGAATGGACACAATAGTCAACTGGAAAAATGGCGCGCATGGCCATACATTTATAGCTTCTTTTAGCGGTGGCAAGGATAGCATGCTGGCTCTGTATAAATCTATGAAAGTTGGGGAACCGCTCGGACTCATCGTCATGCTGGAGGAAGAAGGAAAACGTTCCAGATCCCACGGCATGCCTCCCGAGCTTATCCGCGCCCAAGCTGAATCTATCGGCTTGCCCGTTTATACGGCGGCTGCAAGTTGGGATGACTATGAATCCGTGTTTATAGGCCTATTGGAACAAGCGAAGCGCCAAGGCGCAGAAGTGTTAGTAACAGGGGACTTGGATATGCCTGTTGATGGCTGTTGGCATGACAAGGTTACTCGAAATGCCGGTTTAAAGCTTGCAATGCCGCTATGGGAGATGGACCATTATGAAGCTGTCACCGAGTTTGTAAATCTAGGATTCGTTTCCATCCTAGTCACTGTAAATTTATCGTTAGGGATGCGGGAGGAAGATTTGGGGCAAACGCTCACTCACGAATACATAAAAGAACTGCAAGCTCGAGGGATTGACCCGTGTGGAGAAGGCGGCGAGTTTCATACTACCGTAATCAATGGCCCGCTCTTTAAACAGCCTATTCCTGTTCAAAGATTCAGTATTGTTAAGCACGGGGATTATGCCTTTTTGCCTTTGGAGCTGCTATGATTCATTGAACTTTTCGTTTTGTATGGAATAGATCTCAAAATAAAGAAATCCAACTAATGTTAAATTAACATCAGTTGGATTTCTTTGTTTTATCAACTCTCATCATTCATTTGTATTTTTACGTTCCAGTCATATACCTAGTTACACTTGCTGTATCCACACGTACTACACTGTTTGCAGCCCTCGATATTAATAAGCGTCGCCGAGCCGCAAGACGGACACAAATCAATGGATGTCTTTGCTCCACGCTCATCATATGGAGCAGCTTGTATAGCCGGAGCTGCCGGAATTTCTACAGTTGCGGTATACTCCTCAGCGCCCTCCGTATGAATCTCCAACGCCTTCGCAACCGCATCTGCAATCGACTCCACCCGATTCACGCCGAAACCGATTGCACCCGATCCACCGATCCCTTTCAAATGCTTTATGAGCAGTTTCGATTTATTTCCATGATCGCCATAACGCAAGAACAGCGAGCAGACGCGGCCTAACGCTTCGGCCATTGCGAATACGTCCGAACCTGCCTTGCCGACATTTAAGAATATTTCAGCCGGCGAACCATTCAAGTCGTTGATCGTAATATAAGCCATACCGAAAGGCGTGTTGACCTTATAGGTAGCACCTTTCAACATTTGAGGACGGCGTTTGTACTCTTTATCGAGTACTTGCTCCGTTTTGATTGATTGCGGTTCTACGATCTGAGGTTCAACAACTGCTTCCGTAATCGTCGAATCCTCCTTCTTCGTTGACAGCACCTGCACATCGCGGCTGCCGTCGCGGTAGATCGTTACGCCTTTGCAACCTAGCTCGAACGCTAGCTCATACAGCCGCGCGGTCTCTTCCACGGTGAAGTCAGCGGGGCAATTCGCCGTCTTCGAGATCGAGCTGTCCACCCATCGCTGTATCGCGGCTTGTACGCGAATATGATCCTCCGCCGACAAGCTCATCGACGTTACAAAATAATCGGGAAGCTCCTCACCCGGGTGCTCCTCTTTCCAATGCGCAGCAATCGGCACATATTGCTTGTCATGACCAAGCCGGCTTTGCCGGTAGTATTCGAATGCAAAGTACGGTTCAATCCCCGTCGAAGTGCCGACCATCGTTCCCGTGCTGCCCGTCGGCGCTTGCGTGATAACCGTCACATTTCTCATTCCGTTATCCTTAATCGCTTGACCAACCTCAGGGAACTGTTCGGTCATATTGCGCATAAATCCGCTTTGCAGGAAGGGCTCCGTCTCGAAAGCCTGGAACGATCCCTTCTCTCCCGCAATGTCTGCTGATGCCAAATAAGACTCTCTCGCTATAAAACCATACAGCCTATCAAGAAATTGAAGCGATTCTGGACTTCCATAGCGAATTCGCAGCTTAATCATCAATTCCGCAAGCCCCATTGTCCCAAGCCCTATACGACGCTCCAGCTTCTGATTCTTTTCATTTTCCTCAAAATGATACGGCGTCGTATCGATCACATTATCCAGAAAACGAACCGACCATCGCGTCACCTTGGCCAGCTCATCCCACGCAACATCATCTTTCTCTTCATCATAAAATCTCGACAAATTGATTGCCGACAGGTTACACACTCCCCATGCAGGAAGCCCTTGTTCCGCGCAAGGATTCGTACTAATAATCGGATTGAAATACCAGCTGTTCGACATTTGGTTGTAATACTCCATGAAGACGATGCCGGGCTCTGCCGACTTCCAAGCCGATTCGATGATTGTCTGCCATATATCGCGCGCGCGAACTGTTTTATAATGAATAACCTTCTTGCCCATTCTGCGCCACGCCTCAAGATCGCCATTCCATAGCTCGTCGTAGCCTTCTTCCTTCGTGTCCGGAAAAACAAGCTCCCAATCGAGGTCTTCCTTAACCGCATGCATGAACGCATTACTGACGCAGACGGACAGATTGGCATTCGTCACCTGCCCCATTGTCTGCTTGACCGTAATGAACTCCATCACATCAGGATGCCAGTCGTTGATCATAATCATTAAGGCTCCTCTTCTTGAACCGCCCTGCTCAATCAACCCCGTCGTATAACTGAACAGACCTCCCCAAGAGACTGCCCCGCTGGATGAGCCATTAACGCCTGCGACGATCGAACGGCGCGGACGGAGCGAGGATAGATTCATGCCGACACCGCCGCCGCGGGCCATAATTTCCGTCATTTCCGTGAGCGAGTTCATAATGCCGCCCCTGCTATCCTTCGGCGATGGGATGACATAACAATTGAATAAAGTCAGCTCCTCGCTCGCACCAGCCCCTGCCGCAATCCTACCTCCAGGCACAAGCTTCCAATCGTCTAAAATATATCGAAATCGCTCCTGCCACTCCTTGCGTATATCTTCTGTCAGCTCCGCCGAAGCCATTGCTTTCGCTAGACGTTCCCACATTTCCTCCGGTGTTCGCTCKATCGTAAGCGACAGCTTCTCGGTTGTCGTATCGACCACATCGCCGCTCCGCAGCCGCACCTTGACGCTGCCTCCGCTGCTTGACAACTCCGTAACCTCTCCGACCTCTTTAGTTGGAAACTTCGTATCATCCTTCGTCAAGACGAGCACCGTATCGCCGACCTTGACTTGACTGGAATCGGCTTGCTTCCATGCGTAACGATCCAAAAATATTTTCTCGCTAAGTCCCTCGAGTCTCGTTCCCTGTTCTGTACTCATCTCCGTCACAGTCTCCTCTCAAGCTCCATTCGCTTCGTCTTCCTTACGCTCAAATTCACCGATAATCACAATATATTGTGCCGTAACCTTATTATACTATACTATATGTTGATATACAGCCTTGTTTTCCTCGAATTTCCTACACGAACTCCGCTTACATGACATCTATCTCGCTCAAGCTTGTCCGCACTCTTTTTTATAAGCCATCTTATTAATCTTTGTTGAAAGGGTCATACTAATGACAACTTATGCCTAATCCATTGCGGAAGGGAGCTGATCTCCATGTCATTTACGAACCAGCCACAGATTAGTTCAACCGATACGGGAATCTCTTACGTTACGAAAAAGCTCCATCCGCTAGTCGATCTCCAATACGATCGTTCCTGGTTCGATGAGCTTCAGAACCGCATTGCCAAAGGTGGTCCATGGGACGACTGGACACTCTATCAGCTTGCAATGGAAGCTGAGCAAGCGCGCCGAATTGAAAGCTTCGAACAGTTGCAATGTTTGCGTAGCCTACCCGAATTCGAGCCGATGCCTCATCAGATCAGTACCGCGCGCAAAGTGCTGCACGAGATGGGAGGCAGAGCGATTCTCGCCGACGAGGTCGGCCTTGGCAAAACGATCGAAGCGGGCCTCGTGCTCAAAGAATATATGGTTCGCGGGCTTGTAAAGCGCGCGCTCATTCTCGTACCCGCTTCACTCGTGCTCCAATGGGTGCGGGAGCTGAATCAGAAATTCGGCATTTCTGCTGTAGCGCAGAAACGAGAGCATACCTGGGGTTATGACGTCGTCGTTGCCTCGATCGACACCGCGAAGCGCGACCCGCATCGCGAGCTCGTATTGAACACCGATTATGACCTCATCATTATCGACGAGGCGCACAAGCTCAAGAACAAGAAGACGACCAACTACCAATTCGCGAATCTGCTTCGCAAAAAATATTGTCTGCTGCTGACCGCTACACCTATTCAAAATGATCTCGATGAGCTATTCAATCTCATCACGCTGCTCAAGCCTGGCCAGCTAGGCGGCCAAAGCGACTTCGCAGCCAACTTTGTTGTCGACAAACGTCTTCCGAAAAACGAGGATCAACTGCAAGAAGCGTTGTCCGGCGTCATGATCCGCAATCGGCGCGGCGACGGAGGCATTCATTTTACGAAACGGGTCGTCCGCAACATCCCGCTCTACTTGTCCGAAGACGAGAAAGCGCTGTACGATGCCGTAACCGGCTTCGTTAAGGAGCGCTACGACGAGAGCGGAGGCGATCTGACCAGCATGCTGTCGCTCGTAACTTTGCAGCGTGAAGTATGCAGCAGCCGCGACGCCGTTTTCCTTACGCTTGTTAATTTGTTCAAGAAGACGAGCGAGGATTCGCCGATGCGTCCGAAGATTTGGGAGCTCGTCGAGAAGATCAAGAGCATCAAAGCGAATACGAAAGCAGAGAAGACACTCGAGCTCGTGAAGGCTATGGATGAGAAGGTCATTATTTTCACCGAGTATCGGGCAACGCAAGAGTATTTGCTGCAGTTCTTCCGTGCGCATAATATGATTGCCGTCCCGTATCGAGGCGGTATGAATCGTGGTAAGAAGGATTGGATGATGGATCTGTTCCGCGGCCGCGCACAGGTGCTGATTGCAACGGAGGCCGGCGGCGAAGGCATCAATCTGCAGTTCTGCCACCATATGATTAACTTCGATCTGCCCTGGAATCCGATGCGCGTCGAGCAGCGAATCGGACGGGTGCACCGTCTTGGTCAGACCGAGGATGTGAAAATATATAACTTGTGTACCCAAGGAACGATTGAAGAGCATATCGTGGGCTTGCTCCATGAGAAGATCAATCTATTCGAGCTCGTGATCGGCGAGCTGGATCATATTCTAGAGCGTTTCGAGAAAGGCGACGGCTCCATCGAGCAAAGGCTGGCTCGTATGCTTCTGGAAGCGGGAAATGATCAGGATTTAAAACGCCAGATGAGCGAGCTGGGCAGTTCGCTTAGTCAAATTCGCGGCGAGGTTCAATCAACGGCAACGGCTGGCGAGCCTCTAACTCCTTCACGAACGCAATCGCATTCGCATTCTCATGAGCTGATTATCCACACGGACAAGCTCGGACAAACGGTGGAGGTGCGTCCATGAACGAGAAACAAGTCCATAAGTTCGTCAACCGGTATTTGGAAGCAACGGAATGCTCGATACTGGAAAAGTCGCCGTCTCATTTCACCGTCAAGCTGTCCCCTTTTGCAGACCGCGAACTGACGAACCGTCCCTATTATTGGAGCTTCGTAGATCGGTTAGGTACGGAGCCGGAGACGATGACCTATCTGCTCGTTACCGATAAGCAGAAGTATGACGCGATGGAGAGCGACAAAGCAGCCGCTCCCCCCGCAGAAACAGAAGAGGATCAAGCGGCGAATGCGGCATTAAGCCGCTCCCTCGGGTTCGTTCATGGCAGCTTGGCGTCGAATGTCCGCGTGCCGCGCGAGGATCTTTATTTCGGATCGCGTAAGCTGGAGCAGCTGTTCGACGCGGCCAAGTCCAAGGGCAGCTTCGTCTATCTGTTTCAGGAGATGGACAAAAAAAGTCCGCATCCATACAGCTCTTCTCCTTACACGGCTTGGCTGGCCGTCAATATGCGAGTCGAATTCGCTTGCGATCGCAAGCGCGAGGAGATTCACAGCTTTGGGGTGTCGCTAGCCACTGGCTTATGCGTGGAGCAATTCCATGATCGTTTGGTGACTATGAAGCTTACGCCGCGTCTGCCTTCCAACATCCACATTACGCGCAACGGACTATCGTACAACAAAGCGATGAGTATCGTAGAAGCCGCGCTGGAACGCAAGCTCAAAAGCTACGATTACGGCTGGGCTGGAGATGCATCCGCAAGGCTCGAGGAAGAGCTGACAAGGATCAAAGGCTACTATGAGCCGTTGATCTCGAACGCCCTTGAAGAAACGAAGGCTGCTATCGAGGAGCAATTCGTTCAGCGGCAAGCCGAAATTCGTTGGCAATTCGAACCGCGCGTGACGGCATCCGCCATTAACTGCGGCATCATCCACCTTGAGGGCATCGATTGACTGAATTGTGACCACATTCGCATGGATACGTCAAAAAAAGGCGGTCAGAAGACCGCCTTTGCCTGACAAGTTGCAACAGTCTTTTTGCTGCATGCAGCGTACAATTCTAGACATAGGAYAGGCTTGTCCCTAATCGAGACAATGCGGAAGGGGGATCATTCCTTGCCACTTTTGAAATGGCGGAAAATTTTAGCATCAGTTGCTTTGATCGGATTGCCGCTCTATTCCTTAGGCAGTTTCACGAATGTAAATTCAATTGTTGGGTTAGATGATATTCGTGCTAATGCGGCAGCTGTTCAAGCAACGGTAATATCGGATGAAATTAGCGATCAAGCCCGTATTTTTGCCAATCAAATCGCATCAGAGCCTCCGTTCACAAGCTGGAATCATGCGGACTTATCGATTACCGCTCTTGGACCGGGTACACATAGCTGGCTTGTGCTTGTAAAGAATAATAAGCAGACCATTGTCGGTTATATGGTATTAAACGCTATGGAATCGGGAGGTTATCAATTAGGAGAGTACGGCTTAAGCAGCGAGCCTCTATTCGGCGGACAATCTTTCGAGCATTCTATGCTCCAGCTAGGACTTAGCAAGTCTACAGGCACCGATAAGATTGGTGCAGAACGTATTTACATTCACCCTCTGCTTGCCGCTTGGAAAATAACGTCCGACAGCACCTCCTATTACACCGATGCTGCGACCGGCGAGCAATTGCCCGTTACCGCCGAAGGTTGGGAAACGTCGGCTGAGACCGAACAAGCGCAAGCTGCTTTATTCCAAGCTCATACCGACCATAAGCTGCAAAAATCACATTCGATCGCTTCGTTCGATCCATACGCCAAGCTGTCTTGGATAACGAACAAGCCGTTGGACATAAATTCAATCAAATACTCATCTTTGCTTGTCAAAATAAATGGCCAACAACAGCTTCGGTATATCGCCGAGCGGTTCGATGGCCAAATGTTATATGCCTGGTCTGTTGTCGGCTATCACAGCTGGACAAGCGGGCATGCTTATATCGCTTTGGAAGCTGGCGAAGACAGCGGACTGCGCCGCTACATTCCGCTACAGCTCTTGTTGGGGCTTGGCTCTTTTTATAGTTGAGACACTCTGACGCTCCGCCCTTATTTTCCACCAAATCATCAAGCTCGCCGGCCCCCATCCGAACCAACGCGTCAGCCACGGCTCCCTCAATGCTTTGGCTGACGATTTCGTTTGTTTCCGCTGTTCCTTCGGTGTCTCCATATAGGTTACGAATTGCTCCGTCACGAATGTTGCTAATTCTTTACCGCCTTTGATAGCCATTGCGATCACTCCTCCAGCCCATTTTGTTCAAATATAAGAAAGTATAAAATTTTTGTTTATACTGTGCTTATTTTTCTCCGCGAAACGTTTGCTTGCGCCGCCAAAAAATGGCGACTGCCGTTTACGCTTGATGATATAAGCTTTCCCCGCCTGCTCCCGACATAAACATGCATGAGTTTTCCTTGCATGAGTTTTCCTCCGATAAGCCACGATAAGCGTATCACTTTACGCGATGGAGGAATTCCCGTTATGCACCGTTACCTGCTTATGTGCCTAATCGCCTTATTACTGCTGGCATCCAGTTCTTCGCAATCGGCGGCTGCGATGCCGTTCCAGCCTGTCATATCGGAGTCGGGGTTTGATTGGGCGCTTCCGAACACCGTCGTCATCATCGACGTTGGTCACGGAGGCGTCGACGGAGGCGCTTCTTACGGCGATATGCTGGAAAAAGATATTAATCTCGCTGTAGCCCATAAGCTGTATGCGATCTTGCGGGCGCAAGGCATTGCTGCCGTTATGAACCGTACAAGCGATTATGCGCTTAGCGAAGACAATCGTTGGCATATTAGCCGATCCCGCCATCGCAAAGACTTGTCGCAGCGAAGGCAATTAACCGAAGAGATCGACAGCGAGCTGCTGGTCAGCCTTCATGTCAACTCAACTAAGAACAAATCCAAGTACGGTCCGCTTGTGCTGCATCAGACTAGCGGCGAGAGCGCACTGCTTGCGTTCTGTATACAGGATGCGCTTAATAGACAGCAAAACACTCAGTTTTTACCGCGCGAGGGTAAGCCCTTCTATTTGCTGCGCCGCGTTCAGCAGCCGTCTGTTATCGTAGAGATGGGCTTCATCAGCTCCGAAAGGGATCGCGTTATGTTAACCGACCCGGTCAAGCAGCAAGAAATCGCCGAAGCAGTCGCTTCAGGGATTCGGCAATATAAATGGATCGCCCGCTGAGCCGCTCACAAGTGCGGACAACTTCACGAACTTCACGTCGGACTGCATGAGTGGAATCGAATGTTTGAGAACGGATGCCGTCTTCAATCCCGAAGGGCCAACATGACCAATCGTAATGCCGATGTCATGTGATTCCATATGCTTGCGTAGCAGCGATATTTGCTTTGAAATATGCTGTTCCGTATACACATCGTCCAAAAACACGTCATTGGATACGAGTGGCACGCCAATCTCTCCTGCAATCTTGGGAACAACCGTCTTGTAAGTGGTGCGGCTGTCTAGGAAAAACAAGCCGCGCTCCTTGCAGACGCTAAGGACAATACGCATCATGCGCTCGTCTGCCGTCACCTTCGAGCCCATATGATTGTTCATGCCGACTGCATACGGTACATCGTCGATCGCCGCCTCCACCCGCTTCCGAACCTCTTCGTCGGATAGATCAGTCGTGAGCGCGCCTGGACCCAGCCATTTTTTAAGCCCTTTATTCGGCTCCATCGGCATATGGACGATAACATCATGTCCCATCTTATGCGATTGCTCGGCATCCTGCTTCGTCGTAGGAAGGAACGGCATGATGGCTGTCGTGAACTTCACCGGCAGCTTCATCATCTCCTCCGTGCCTGTCATCCCGTTGCCGAAGTCGTCGATGACGATAGCAACCAACCGTTTTTGCGGATCTGAAGTCTCGGAATCCACTCGATGTGCGCTCGCATGTGATTGCCTGAAAGCTAATGAACATAAAGCTAATGTGACAATAAGTACACGTATCCATATGCCGTGCTTGCGTTGTTTCAACATTACCATTCCACCATTCTGCTTTTTGATTTCATTGTTTGTGTAAAGGAAGAAAAATATGCTGAATATTATAACTTTAACCAAACAGTTGACTCATGACTGCACGCCATGCTAACATAAGAAACGTAATTAAGGCATGCGGTCGTGGCGGAATTGGCAGACGCGCTAGATTCAGGTTCTAGTGGTGTAACAGCCGTGGAGGTTCGAGTCCTCTCGACCGCACCAACTTCTATAATCAACAAGCTCGCAATATTGCTCTAGCAGCGATTGCGGGCTTTTTTATTTTCTTGAAGAAGCAGACAAAAGGGACAAACGCCATTATGGTGAATGTCCCTTTTGTCTGTCGTCCTTCCCGCCTTAATCTACTTCACCAGTTGCGGTTGCAATACACGATCCCAATGGCGATGCTGCGCTATCCCATCAATGAACGATGTGAAGAACGCTGCATCGGCACTCTCATCGCCGGTGAGCAACACGCCTGCCGGCTTCGCCACGTTGCTTCCTGCCTCATGTGCCGCACCGGAGGCAATTAGCAGTCGCACACCTTCTCCTACGGCAGCAATCGTCTTATAATGCTGGAACGCTTCGCGGACGAAACCTGCCGATGCGACATCGCTTAGCAGCTCGTCAACGCCCTGCGCTCCTCCCGCTACATAGACGGCGTCGTATAGGACCGACGCCGCAGTGAGCAGCGATTGCTGCGGCTCAATAAGCGTGCCGTCGTTACCGCTTACGGACGCGAGCGTTTTGCTCACAATGTCCGCCGTAACTTTCGCCGCGGTCAACGCCTTCAACAGCGCCTGTACCTCTGCAGTCTGGTAACCTGTTCCGAGCATCACCGCAACCTTGCGCGTAGCAGCTGACTTCGCCTTTGTCATCAGGCTAAGGGCAGGAGAAATGACTGTTGGCTCTGTCCCAATTCCCTTGGTCGCAGTCGCTCCAATGCCTTCGGCTATCCGCTCTGCTAGCTCCTCCGCCACATGGCTGAACACATCCACAACTCGCTGCCGAACCTGCTTGGACATAACTTTGCCGAGCTCGAAGCGGAAGGCGTTTACGATCTGGTTTTGCTCGACCGGCGACATGCTATGCCAGAACATCGACGCCTGGCTGTAGTGATCCTCAAAGCTATTGCTTCTTGCCTTGATCTTCCGACCGTCTACCTTCTCCTCATAATGACGGTAGCCGCCTTCGCTTGGTGGTACTGGCGCCGGATCATTGTTCGCTAGGCCGTTCTTATGATAGCTCGTCTGTCCCGGATTAATCGTCATCCGGTGCATGCCGTCCCGTTGATTGTTATGTACCGGCGCGATCGGTCGATTGATCGGAATTTCCGCGAAGTTCGGTCCCCCTAGGCGAAGCAGCTGCGTATCAGTGTACGAGAATAGCCGACCTTGCAGCAAGGGATCGTTCGTGAAGTCAATGCCGGGTACGAGATGTCCGACATGGAAGGCAACCTGCTCTGTTTCCGCGAAAAAATTGTCCGTGTTCCGATTCAGAGTCATTTTGCCAACGATTCGTACGGGGACGATCTCCTCCGGCCATAGCTTCGTCGCGTCCAATATATCGAAGTCGAAGCTGAACTCATCCTCTTCCTTCAGTATTTGAACGCCAAGCTCGAATTCGGGATAGTTGCCCTGCTCGATCGCGTTCCACAAGTCGCGGCGGTTGAAGTCCGGATCCTTGCCGGCAATCTTCTGCGTCTCATCCCACACTAGCGAATGAACGCCAAGCTTTGGCTTCCAATGGAACTTGACGAAGTGAGACTTTCCTTGCTCATTAATGAATCGGAACGTATGCACGCCGAACCCTTCCATCATACGGAAGCTGCGAGGCAGCGCCCTTCCTGACATAACCCACATAATCATATGGGCGGTCTCCGTATTCGTGCCTACGAAATCCCAGAATGTATCATGAGCCGATGAGGCTTGAGGAATCTCATTGGGGGGCTCCGGCTTAACGGCATGGATAAAGTCGGGGAACTTTACCGCGTCCTGAATGAAGAACACCGGCATATTGTTGCCGACAAGATCGTAATTGCCTTCCTCTGTATAAAATTTCACCGCAAAACCGCGCACATCGCGCACCGTATCGCTTGAGCCGCGAGATCCTGCTACGGTAGAGAATCGGACGAACAACGGCGTGCGAAGCGACGTATCCGTCAAGAACTTCGCTTTCGTGAACTCCGCAAGCGATTCGTACAGCTCGAATTCTCCGTGCGCGCCGAACCCTCTAGCATGCACGACACGCTCAGGAATCCGCTCATGATCGAAGTGCGTCATTTTTTCCCGGAAGTGGAAGTCCTCCATAATTGTCGGGCCGCGCGGACCAACCTTCAAAGAATGCTCATCATCCTCGATCCGCAAGCCTTGATTCGTCGTTAAAGCCTCGCCTTGATCCGTAACGCGATAGGCATTTAGTTGCTTTTGCTTGGCGTTGTCCTTCTCATTCATTTGCACATTCCCCCTCTTCAAGAATAGGCATAGTATCCGCCACATCAGGATCATTTATCCTGTTATTCCCATATGAAGCTCTCTCTCAATAATTCCGATAAAGCTCGCTAGCGAACTATTATACGAGAGCATCGTTTTGCCTATTGATGAGGTTCTCGTTCCAAGGAGCAAGCAAAACATGCAAGAAACTGAGAAATAGCCATTTTAACCCATGAAATCCAAGAGAATGGCCTATAATATTGACAAATTGAACGAATTTGGGTGATAACGACGTTTGCAAGCGCTTTAAACAGCATTATATAATGGGGGCGTAATAGTAAATAGTTAGGACATCAGGAACATGTTATAAGACAATATGAAGGCGATGTTACCTGTTAAGGTACAACCTCGTGCACGCTATGTGTAATCGAGGCTGTGCCTTTTTGTGTTGTCCACCAAAGAAAGCGAGGTGCGCCCGTAAGTATCGCTCCGGCCTACGACAAGCAACGAATCAACCTTCCCTGCCGCCGGATTGATTCGCATTACCTGTTTGCCAATCATATCGAAGGGGTGTTCTTATGTTAAAAAGATCAAAATGGTTTTCCCTGTTTGTCAGCATTATGCTCGTCTTCGCCCTCGCCGCATGTAACTCAGCCGGCAACAATGGCAATGAAGGCAATCCCGCTCCTGCCACCAATGCGCCAACCAATGAAACGGCCGAGGAAGGCAACACGGATGAGCTAGTGCCGGAGAAAGGCGCAAAGCTGGTCGTGTGGGAATCACAGGAGCAGCAAGCCTATATGCAGGAAGYCGGCAAAGCGTTCGAAGAGAAATACGGCGTGCCTGTTTCTGTCGAAGTTGTGACAGGCGGCGATCAAGGCGCTAGATTGACGACGGATGGCCCGTCCAAGACGGCTGCAGACGTATTGACACTGCCGCATGATCAGATCGGTCTTGCCGTGAAAGCAGGCTTGCTCCTGCCGAACGAAGTGTTCGAAGAAGAGACGCGGACGAACAATGTAGAGACTGCCGTTACCGCATCTTCCTTCGACAACGTGCTGTACGGCTATCCGAAGTCGGTTGAGACGTATGCGATGTTTTACAACAAGGACATCCTGCCCGAGCCTCCGAAAACATGGGATGAAATCATCGCATTCGCCGACACCTTCAACGATCCCGCGCAGAAGAAATACGCGATTATGTGGGAATTCGTCGGCTACTATACGTATCCGTTTATCGGCAGCTACGGCGGCTACATGTTCGGCGACAACAATACGAACGCGGACGATATCGGCTTGAACAAAGGCGACGTCGTTCAGGGCTTCGAGTTTCTACGCAAGTTAAAGTCGATCTTGCCGATGAATGCCGGAGATATAACGTATGACGTCAAAACACAGCTGTTCCAAGAAGGCAAGCTGGCGCTGAACATCGACGGTCCTTGGTCGGTCGCAGCGTTCAAGGATAAAGTGAATTTGGGCGTCGCTCCGCTTCCGAAGTTCCCGAATGGCAACGACTCGATCTCGTTCTCGGGCGTGAAATCCTATTACGTCAACTCCTATACGCCGTATCCAGTCGCTGCTCATCTATTCGCGAACTTCGCCAGCAGCAAAGAAAACCAGCTCAAAAACTATCAAATGACCGGTGCGATTCCTACGAACCTGGAAGCAGGCGAAGATCCACTCATTAAGGACGATCCGATTACGAGCGGTTTCTTCCTGCAATTCGCCAATTCGGTGCCGATGTCTTCTGTACCTGGCGTAGACCTTGTATGGGAAGCACTGAAGGCAACCTTCATCGCACTGTGGGACGATACGAGTCTTGATATTAAGACAACGCTCGATAACATGGTCCAAACGATTAAGGACGGTATGAGCGCAAGGTAACGAGTATTAAAAAAACGGCCCATTCGCCCGCTCCTGCAATAGGTGCGGACGAGGGGCCGTATCCTGCGAGAAAAGAGGCTGCTGCCCCATGACCAACCGACGCGCGGGCGCGATATTATCGGCTCTGCTGATAGGCTCTGGCCAGCTCTACAACAGGCAATGGCTGAAAGGCTTATTGTTTGCGGCTTTAGGCCTGACGAGCATTTACTTCTTCATCTTCGAGCTATTCGACCTTCTACGTGGATTAATTACGCTTGGCGACCGTCCGAGCGGCTTCATGAAAGTCGGCAAAATGACGCGCCTTGTCGAAGGCGACCATTCGATCTTCATGCTGATCAAAGGACTTGTCGCATTGATTGCGGCTTTGCTCATTCTTTGCTACTACGTATTGAACATTCGCGACGCTTATATCGTCGGCAAGCACCGGGACAACGGCGGCAAGCCGAACCGCTTCACGGAATCGCTGGCGATGCTTGGACAGAAGCATTTTGCTTATCTAGTGCTGCTTCCCCCGTTTATCGCCATCGCTTTCTTGACCGTTCTGCCGCTTATCTTCTCGATTCTGCTCGCATTCACGAATTACGCGGATCCAATCCTTCCGCCAGCGAATCTCGTTGACTGGGTCGGGTTCGATAATTTTATGAAAATGATCAATATGAAGGTATGGAGCAAAACGTTCGTTGGCGTACTCCAGTGGACGATCGTATGGGCAATCCTTGCTACGTTCACGACCTATCTAGGCGGCGTCGTCGTTGCGGTGCTCATCCATCAGCCGGGCGTGAAGTTCAAGAAATTTTGGCGGACCGCGCTTATCATACCGTTCGCTATTCCGAATATGATCTCGCTGCTCGTTATGCGCAATATGTTCAACAATCAATTTGGTCCTGTGAACGATTACTTGCGGGCGATTGGACTGAATGGCCTCCCTTGGCTGACCGATCCGTTCATGGCGAAAGTAACCGTCGTGCTCGTCAATATGTGGATGGGCATTCCGATCACAATGATATTGGCGTTCGGCGTTCTAACGACGATTCCCCGCGATCTTTACGAAGCCTCGGATGTCGACGGAGCGGGGTCGCTGCAGAAGTTCCGCTACATTACGATGCCGATGGTGCTGTTCGCCACCGCTCCGGTGCTCATCATGAATTTTGCGGGCAATATTAACAACTTCAACGTCATCTATTTGCTCACGGGCGGCGATCCCGTTAACGTCGGTTATCAATTCGCGGGCCATACCGATCTGCTCGTTACATGGCTTTATAAGCTGGCGCTTAACCAGTCGCAATTCAGCTTTGCGTCCGTTATCGGCATTTTCATCTTTATGTTCATCGCCTCCTTCTCCATCTGGAGTTATACGCGGACGCGATCCTACAAAGAGGAGGATATGATCCATTGAGACTCTCATCGGCCAAATGGAAACTAGGCGCTACCTACCTCCTATTAACGATACTTACGGTCATCAGTATTTATCCGGCATTATGGATATTGTTATCCTCGCTGAAGACTGGCAACAGTCTGTACAGCGAGTCCTTTATCCCTAGCGAAATGACGCTCCAGCATTATTACGATTTGTTCGAAAAAACGAAGTACGGCACTTGGTTTCTTAATACGCTTAAGGTTGCCGTCTTCTCGACCATGATTGGAACCTTTCTTCTGCTCATCACCTCTTATGCCATCTCTCGCTTCCGGTTCGCCGGTCGCAAAACGACGCTTAAAGTATTTCTTGTGCTGCAGATGTTTCCCGGCTTCATGGCGATGATTGCGATCTTCGTCCTATTGAATTCGATCGGCTTGCTGGACTCCCACTGGGCGCTCATTCTMGTCTACAGTACAGGCGCGATCATTACGAACGTTTTCGTGGCCAAAGGTTTTTTCGACACGATTCCGAAGAGCCTTGAGGATGCGGCCCGCATCGACGGCGCAAGCCATCTGAGAGTGTTCATGGGCATCATTGTTCCCTTATCAACACCGATGCTGACCTATGCCAGCCTTATGATCTTCAACGGCGCCTTCGTCGACTTCATCTTCGCCGATCTCATCCTCCGCACGGAGGAGCAGCGCACGCTTGCTGTCGGGTTGTATCGTATGGTCAGCCAGCGCAACTCGACGGAGTTCACGATGTTCGCTGCCGGCGCCGTCCTTGTCGCCGTGCCCGTGACGATGCTGTTCCTATTCTTGCAGCGTTTCTTAATTGAAGGGTTAACGGCAGGCGCTTCGAAAGGCTGAATATGGACGAAAAAAGGAGGTGCCCCTAAAGCATACAGCTTTGGGCACCTCCTTTTGTACTCTTACTCATTGCCTATTTTCTCAGCGACATCGCCTGCGATCTCAGCTAGCGTAATATGGCCAAGCTTATTTTCCATCGCTTGCTGAGCTTCGTTGAAGGCTCTTTCCAGCGAGGATTGAATGTTGCGCCCGACGCCGCAATTCGGATTCGGCTTCTCGTGAATCGCGAACAGCTCATCCTGCATGGGACTTGTTACGGCCTGATATATATCGAGCAGCGTAATCTGATCGGTTGGCCTCGTAATGACGGCGCCGGCTACGCCTGCGTTCGTCGTGACGAGCCCTGCCTTGCTTAACATCCCGATAATCCGGCGGATAACGACCGGATTCGTATTGACGCTTCCGGCAATCAGCTCCGAGGTCATTCGCTCGCCTTCGCTAACGTCCAATAAAGTCATAATATGAACCGCTACCGCGAATCGATTACTAGTCACGTCCTCACCCTCTCGTCGTTACAATATGTAAGCATTATAGTTACACGAGACAGCGATTGTCAATGATCCGCGAACGTAACTTGACCGCCTTCGAGCGACTGAATTCTAGCAAGCGACTCCACCTGATAGCCAAGATCGATCAGCTTCTGTCTGCCTGGCTGGAATGTCTTCTCGATGACGATGCCAATCCCAACGACCTCTGCCTCCGCTTGCTTCACAATACCAGCCAAGCCGAGGGCAGCGTCGCCATTTGCTAGGAAGTCATCAATAATAAGCACGCGCTCCCCTGCCGAGAGAAACTTGCGGGAGACGGACACCTCGCTCACTTCCTGTTTCGTGAACGAATAGACGCTCTCCGTATACAAATCGTCCTTTAGCGTTAACGATTTGCGTTTGCGCGCGAAGATCAGCGGTACATCCAGCTGCAAAGCAGCCATTACTGCAGGCGCGATGCCGGACGACTCCAGCGTCAATATTTTGGTAATGCGGCTGCCTTCGAAACGTTCGACGAACAGCTTGCCGACTTCCCACATCAATTGCGGATCAACCTGATGATTCAGGAAAGAATCCACCTTCAATACATTTTCATTTAGGACGATGCCGTCCTGCATAATTTTTTGCTCCAGCTTGTTCAACGCCTGCTCCTCCACCTATCCTCTATTTTTCTAATCCAATACTTGACTATGTTCTATTATACATGATAAGATAAATCCCGTTGACACATTATTTTGCGGTCGTGGCGGAATTGGCAGACGCGCTAGATTCAGGTTCTAGTGGTGTAACAGCCGTGGAGGTTCGAGTCCTCTCGACCGCACCATAATCATCAAAGGCTACAGCTCATGAGCTGTAGCCTTTGTTCGTTTATTATAGACTCCGATATGCCTCATTGGCGCGTATAACCGCCACCGTACGTTCCGCTAGCTTCGATATCGGCACGATCCCGAACCCGTCGACACCGGAACGGATTTGGTCCCGAAGGGGTTCGATCCACTTCTCGGGAAGACGTGAAGCCCCGTTTCGCATGCCGATGACAGAGCCCGCCGTAGCCCCGTTGCAATCCGTATCGAACCCGGCTGCAACGGCCTTTCCGATCGTAGACTCCAGCTCTCCTTCGCCGTACAGCAAAGCGACGGTCACAACCATCGCATTCGAAATCGTATGACACCAATGGTAGGGATGGGATTCATCGTATTTGCCGTGAATCCTCTCAATAGCTTCTTCATAAGACAGGCCGTCGCTATGCCATTGCAGCACCTCCTCCAGCTCTGCAGCCAGCCTGCTGGTCGCCGGAATTTGCTCGAGTCCTGCCATGATGATGTCTTCCATCTTATCCGTTACCGCTGCTGCCGCCAGCATGGCTGCGACCCACATCGCGCCGTATATGCCGTTTTTCACATGGGAAATAGAAGCGTCGCGCCACGCCGATTCGGCGGCCTTCTCCGGATTTCCGGGATATATATAACCATAGAAGTCGGCCCTTATTTGAGCGCCGATCCACTCCCGGTACGCATTCCGATAGGAGGCGGAGGCAGGCGGGCCGACTAGATTAAGTATATTGCGGTAAGCGATTCTTTCAGCCGTGCACGTACGCAGCGCCGGCAGCAGATTGAGCCAAGCTTCCGCAACGTCATCCGGCGTGAAATCGCAGCCGTACTTCTCCACGATGGCAAGGCCTACGATCGTATAATTCAGATCATCGTCCTCTACCATATGCTCCACGTTATTGATCCAGCTCACGCAACGGTTTCCGTAGGATCCGCCTTCATTGATGACGCCATATTTAGCGGCAATCGACGGATCGATATCTGACGAGATATAGTATCGAATCGGCGAATTGTCTGTTTCCCTGAGCAAACCGGCAATCCGGTCTCTTCGCCAACCCTCGATCGGATGGCCGAGCAGACATCCCGCCGAACGGCCGAGCCATGCCCCATATACCCGATCTTCCATATCGATGCCTTCCAATGAAGCGACCTGCGTCCAAGCGTGACTACCTCGCTCCCGCCTCAGCGCGCGAATGCCGTCCAAATCCGACGGTTCTGAATACGGATAACCTTCGATAAGCGGCAGTCTGCCCATTTCGTCCAAATATTCGGCCGCCATTTGCTCGCGCAGCGGATCATTCGGATCCAAGCTGGACATTGCGGTGAACTGCTCCTCCAGTTGCTCGCTGATCGCCTTGCCTTCATCTATCCCTTGCCGCCATTCGATTTCGATATGATGCCCGTATTGCAAGTAATAAAGCACCGAAGCATTCATAGGAATCAATCACCCCGCTTCCCATTGGCACTACAAACGATAAACTAGATTGGCAATATGAAGCCGTCATAGGCAACGATAATTTGTTCAGGATCAAATATAGCCTTTAAATGCTCGTGCTGCAGCCCGATATTATGCGAGAAATGGGTAGCGACCACTCGGCTGCCGTCATGCAAGACGCCGCTTTTCCTAAGCCTGTCGCGGATCGCGATAACCGATTCGATATTGAGATGGCCGCCTGTGAATGGCAAATTGCCGTTCGTGCAATCCAAGATCGCTGCATCCACGGTCGTTCGCTCAAGCCATTCCCAAGTCGCATCGGGAAGAAGACCGGTATCGTGACCGTAAAATACACGCTTCCCATCCTTCTCGATGAGAAAAAGCAGGCAGGTCTCGTCGGGATCATGGTTGGCTGGCAGTGCCGTCACTTTAGCGGTTCCCGTATCCACCGTCTCGAATGGAACGATTCGTTGAAGAATGAGGCGATCCGTATCCGGCCTGCCTACGGCGTCGCGGCATTTTCGAATGACGGCATCGTGGCCGTATATCCGCAGCGGATAATCCAGGCCATGCGCATATACGGGCAGACGCATTTCCAAATCCTCCGCGCGCAAATGATCCAGATGCGTATGCGTCACGAACATATCCTTCACGAGGCCGAGATCGATTCCGTCACGCAGCACGTGATGCAGCGTGTCGGGCGGAAAATCGATCTTCAGCACGCCATCTATAATGACAGAGCTCCTCGTTCGTATGTTAGGCCCGCCGAGTCTCCGAGCCTCGGCGCAATGTCCGCACCGGCAGAACATCGCGGGATAACCCTCCGCTGCTGCCGTTCCAAGAAAATGAATATTCACGTCTTGCCTCCATTCCGTTTTTTTAAAGCGTCGCTGCGATTCTCGTCACGTTGCCCACCGCATCGATCGAACCGCGCTGAGGCTCCTCGTCTCCCTCGAATTCGACGGACAGCCAGCCGTCATAACCTGCATTCCGCAGAGCCCCGAATACGTATTTCAAATCGACAGCGCCTTCGCCCGCAACTTTGCCCAAGTAAAGCTCCCCTGTTAGCGCTCGAATAACCGCCCCTGTCGTTCCCTCCGGCACGGGAACGAAATCCTTGACATGCACATGGCCGACATAGTCCTTCAGCTCATCGACCGCTTCGCTCGTGCTTTGCCCAACAAGCAAAAAGTTGCCCGTATCGAACGTGCTGCGCAGCGCATCCGAGTTCACTTTGCGTATGATATCCATCACCTGGTCGCTTCGCCCGGCAAACAATCCATGATTTTCGAGGCACAGCGTCACGCCACTCTGTTCCGCATACTCGGCTGCCTTGCTCAGCCCTTCGACGACATATTCCAAGCCCTGCTCATACGTAATCGAATCATTCGGCAGGTCGCCCGAAAACACGCGTACGACCTTTGCTCCGAAATGGACCGCGGCATCCACTGCATCCGTAACCTCTTTCACCTGACCCCTTCGCTGCTCCTCGTCTGCTACAACGAAATTGTTGCAGGCGCTGAAGCAGGCAACCTGCAAGCTGTATTCTTGCAGCGCTGCATCAATCAATGGGATATCCTTTTCCTTGTCTTTCCAAAAACAGCTAAGAAGCTCGACGCCTTGGACGCCGACCTCGGATGCGAATTCGAGAAAATCGACGGTGTCCCATTTTTGCTCGTACCAATATTTATGCACGCTCCACATACTAAGAGCTATTTTMAATTCATTCACTCTCCCGTGTCCGATGCTGGATAGTTTGCACTGCGATAAATCGCTTCCGTCAATCCGATAACCTTGCACGCGTATTCGCCGGATACAAGTACTTCATGCTCGCCGCGAATGGCGTCAACGAAGCTTTTATCCTGATTCGTCGTTCGTTCGGGCAGCTGTACTTCAATCGCTCCATCCTTGTAGGTCATCAACTCAAGCCTGCCATTGTCGAGATAAATGACGCCAAGTTCGCCGCAGAATGAATAATACTCCCGATATCCCGGCACATATCCGATAATATTTAGCCCCGCGACCGCCCCCTCCTTGAAGCGGATGCTGGTGAAGGAATCTATCTCGACAGGCGCCCCCTGCGTGCTTACGGTCGACTTGACCTCCAGAGGCGTCAGTCCGGTCGTCCATAATAGAACGTCGATAATATGGCTGCCTGAATCCATCAGCATACCGCCGCCCGACAGCGCCGCGTTCTGCCTCCATGTACCGGTCTGACTGAGCTTCCAATCCTGGTATAAAGTAGCGTTAATCGACGTGAGCTTGCCAATGACACCGCCTGTGATCGCTTGGCGGATGTACAGAAACTCCGGTTGAAAATGTCTCTGGTAAGACACCTGCAGCATTCTGTCACGCTCAGTTGCAACTTGTATCAGTTGCTCCGCCTCCGCAGAAGAGCAGGTCATCGGCTTCTCGATCAGTACGTGACAGCCAGCGATCAACGCATCCCTGGCCTGCTCGAAATGCTGCGTATGCGGCGAACAAACGATGACCGCGTCCAAGCCGCCCTTGCCGAGCATTTCCCGATGATCGGCATACCGTTCGGTTCTCGCAAGTCCAAATGCCGAAATAAAACGGGAAGATGCTTCCTCGCTCGGATCGGCGACGGCGGCAATTTCCACTTGCGGCAGAGCAAGCATCTGTCCGGCATGAAGATGGGCGATGCCGCCTGTTCCGATAAAACCAAGTTTGATCGTTTCCATATATGGACTCACTCCTTCTCTTGTCCGTCCCATTTCATCCGCGTCTCGCTCTCGGTACGGTTACTTTTGTTCCTATCGCAACCGAATTGGGTGGTTTTTCCGAGAACAACCACCGGTCCGGCGTATCCTGAATGCCGCTAAGCTCCAGCTCGAAAGCGCCTTCGGGTAAACGGATGGACCGTAATGTAATCCGATTGCCGTCTACAACGGAAGATTCCCATACGACCCTGCTGGCGCGGCCGTTAATCCAGATCGTACCGCCGCCTTCCGGAAGCGCCTTCCATGCTTCAATTCGCTTGTTGAACGTTAACCGGACTTCATTATCACCTAACCGTTCGATTCGCATCGGTGCTGGCTTGTCATCGTACATGTAGCCCCCTGTATGATACTCGTATGCCGTCCACGCCGAGAAGCCGAGCGCGAACGCCGTTCTGCTGAACTCCCCAAGCCAGCTTCCGCCTTTGATCATATGCCTAGCCGACCCAATATCTGCTTGAACGGCAAGCGGAAGGAGCGGATGCCTTTTTCGGACTTGTTCGATGAAAGGCATGTAATCCTTCACGTAATCGGCTGGCAGATCGCCTCGAGTCCAATCCGGCCAATGCGTTTGCAAATAATGAATGTCCGGCCGTACCTTCTCGATCATCGACRGCGCGTCGAGACCTTGATCCTCCCGAAGCTGCTCTACGCTGCCTAGTCCAGCGTTTATGGCCAGCGACCAGGTTGCAACTAAGATATCAGGCCTCGCCTCTCGAACGCCGTCCTTGCCATTAATCATTTCGTCGATAAATCCGTTCACCGCTTCGACGCGAAAGCTGACCCACTTACTGTAAGTCATAGGATCGTTGGCATAGTAGCGATCCGAATCGGGATTCGTGAAATCGGGCATTCGGATGCCGTATCGGGAAATAAAGGCCGCCTCCGCATGCGGGCCGACATCCCCATAGACGCCTCGCGCGATGCCTCCCCATTCCGGAAAATACGGCTCTGCGATCTCGATGCCGTCGAACGGGTAGTCGGACACCAGCCTTGCCATCGCAGCCTTCTTCCATTTGACGTAGCCTTCGCTGAAAGGAGATAACCGTTTGAAGCCGTCATCGACCTCCGTTAACAGCTTCATTTGCCAGGAAGACCATTCATCGGGAAACCGTTCCACCGAGAAGGTGCCGTTGCCAATGACCATTGCCCATACCGGAATGCCTCTTTGGCGGAACGCCTCGATCAGCTTCGCATCCACGACATGTTCGTTGACTACAAAATAGTGAACGCAACAAAAACCGGCCAGCTCGATTTCATCGACGATGCTTTCTGCCGAACGTTGCCGATAATAAGCAAAGGAGGGATCGATCTGAATGCTTGGACCGGCAAGAGCCCGTCTTCTCAAACCCTCATCCATCAAAATAGACAATCAACTGCGCCTCCTTTTTCCTCTCCTCTTAAATAGGTATGACTGCACTTCGGAAGAATATATCCGTTATCCGCCGCGATTTAAAAAAATAATTCCAATGACCAAACCTGATGTATAATAAGGGCAAACTTCATCTTATCTGTTCATTTAGGGAGGTCATTGTATGAGTAAAGTCGTGTACGTACCGCTCGACGAACGTCCTTGCAATGCGAAGTTTCCCATCATGCTAGCTGCTATCACAGATCTCAGGCTTTCTTCGCCGCCGCGAACGCTGCTTGGCATTAAGAAACAGCCCGCGGATGTCGAAGGCATCCGTCATTGGCTGCTGAAGGAAACGTCGGATGCCGACTATTTGATCGTATCCGCGGATCTGCTCGTCTACGGCGGAATCGTCCCYTCCCGCCTTCATCAGCTGCCGCTTGCGGAATGCGCCGCCAGGCTTGGCTTTCTCCGCGATTTAAAGCGTTCTAATCCCGCTCTAAGAATATACGCCTTTAATTTGATTATGCGGGCGCCTGCATACAACAGCAGCGATGAGGAACCGGATTATTACGAGCAGCACGGTTACTCCCTCTTCCGGTACGGCTGGTTGAGCGACAAGCAGTCCTCAGAGCCGCTGGCGGAAGAGGAGCTAGCAGAATGGGAATCGCTTCAGATCGAAGTTCCGGCTGACGTGCTTGCCGATTTTTTGCGGCGCAGAGCTACGAATGCCGAGGTGAACGAGCTCGCGATCAATCTGGTAAACGAAGGGATCATCGAGCATCTCGTTATTCCGCTCGACGATAATGCTCAATTCGGCTTCAGCCCGATGGAACAGCGAAAGCTGCTCTTAACGGCCGAGCGACATAATCTCATGGATCGGGTGCTGCTCTATCCCGGAGCGGACGAGATCGGCTGCATCCTTTTCGCGAGAGTGTTCTGTCGGATCAAAAACTATATGCCGGAGGCGGCGGTACGCTATTCCTCCACGCTAGGACCGACCATTATCCCCAAATACGAGGACCGCAGCTTGAACGAAAGCGTCAAATCCCATCTTCATTCCGGAGGCGCTTACATGGGCGATTCCGCAGCGACGGCGGATTTTGTGCTTATGGTCCATTCTCCTCCCGTCTCGCAGCATGAGGTCGCCGAATCGCCGAATCCCTACAATGATCGCCATCGCTCCTACTTCTCGGAAGTGCATATCCCGGAATTCGTCTCGGCGATTGAAGCGCTCGCCGGCAAAGGCAAGCTGATCGCCCTGGCCGATGTTGCCTCCTGCAACGGCGCTGACCATACGTTGATGCGCTTACTGTCCAAGAAGGAGCTATTACCCCTAATAACGGCTTACGCCGGCTGGAATACGTCCGGCAACACGCTTGGAACCGTCGTTTCGCACGCTATTATCGCCTCTTACTACCGCAACCAAGATTCCCGCCCTGAACATACCGACCGCATGAACAGATACTTTTACCTATACCGGCTTATCGAAGACTGGGGATACCAATCCATCGTCCGCCAAGAAACCGCCAGCCGTCTGGGCGAATTAGGCGGAACGTACTTTCAGGTCGGCCATATCCGCGAACAAGTATCGCAGCTTATCACGCAGAGGCTTCACGATTTTTGTGCCGAATATTTAGGAGAGACAGCCAGCGGCGCTATAGACGGTCTCAAAGCCGACCTCCCTTGGAATCGGATGTTCGAAGTGGATCTAACGCTGTAAATGTAAAAAGGCGGTKCAGGTGAATATGCCTGCACCGCCTTGCTCTAGCCTTTTGCATGGATTTCATACAATCAAAAGGCTAGAAACGAGAACAAATAAGCATTTGATTGGATTTAGTGCAGGCATATGGACAGGGAAGGGCTATTGAGAGCTAAAATGCCAGTTTTGACTGTATGTTATCCACTCTAAATTCACTTAACTGGTGATTGAAACCAATAAGACTGTATGAAATACAGGCAACAAATAACCTCAGTAGTCAAACTGAATTTCTTTGCCCAGCGCCGCCGATTCGTAGATGCCGCACAGCATTTTCATAACCTCCACACCGTCCTCCACGGGGCTGCGCGTTTCCTTTCTGCCGAGACAGCTGTCAATGAAGTGGTTGATTTCGTTTTGGAAGCCGCCCGTAAAATCGAAAGCCAGCTGGTCGACCTGCGGCGTGACGTTAAGGATCGTGTCATGTTTCTCCGCAACGATGAACAAGCCTGGCTCGATCTCCGCGCCGCCTTTGTCGCCGTACAGTTTGACCGTAATTTCATCCTGCTTCGCATGGAGCGTGAAGCTTACGTCGACCATCAGAGATGCGCCGTTCTCGAAGCGGATGATCGCGTTAGCCAAGTCTTCCACCGTATTTTTGCTGGAATCGTAATCCGATGCTTGATAGAAAGAGAGATTGTTGATATGGGCTCGGTTGCCAAGCTGGGAATAGGTATTGCCGCTAATCGATTTCACCTTCGGCTTGCCCATTAAATACCAGCAAATATCGATGATATGGACGCCGAGGTCGATAAGCGGTCCGCCGCCGGACCGCTCTTTGTCCGCGAACCAGCCTCCCGGATTGCCTAACCTGCGCAAGCAAGTCGCTTTGGCATAGTAGATTTCGCCGAGCTCTCCCGCCTTAATGAATTGGTTCAAAATATCGGTGTTCGAGCCGTATCGACGGACGAAGCCGACCTGGAGCACTTTGCCGCTCTTCTTCACCGCCTCCTCCACGCGCAGCGCTTCTTCAACCGTCTTGCAAAGCGGCTTCTCCACGAGCACATGCTTACCGGCTGCCACCGCGGCGATGCTTATTTCGGCATGCGAATTGTTCCATGTGCAGATGCTGACGGCGTCGATTGCCGGATCGGCCAACAGCTCGCGGTAGTCGGTGAATACATGTTCCGCGCCGTATGCGGCCGCCTTCTTCTTAGCGCGTTCTTCGTTCAAATCGCAAATGGCATAGATCGTTACTTCAGGGTTGCGGGAATAGGATCCCAGATGAAATTCCGAGATGCTTCCCGCGCCAATGACACCGATATTTACTTTTTTCATAGGTCAACATCGCTCCCTCTTCTATAAATCGAATCCGTCCTCGAAGACTTGCAACTGTTCGTTGATGCGCGTTACGAACCGCCTTACGATTTCTTGAGGCCGCGTAATAGCCGTACCGACGACGACGGCATGCGCACCGGCTTCAAAGCAGCGTACGCACTCGTCGATCGTCCATATTCGCCCCTCTGCGAATACCGGCACCTTTCCGAGCACGGCCAGCCTCGCTACCAATGCAATATCGGGGACAGACTGCTGCGGACTATGCGGCGTATACCCCGACATCGTTGTCGAGACGACGTCAACGCCGAGCTGCATCGCGGCAATGCCTTCCTCGAAGGTGGACACATCGGCCATTATAGGGGTTTCGGGAAAGCTCTTGCGAATGTCCGCGATAAGCCTTTCGAGCGTGTCGTTGCCCGGCCTCGTCATCGCGGTGCTGTCGATCGCAACAACATCAGCCCCGGCGCGGACGATTTCCTGCACCTCCCGAAACGTAGGGGTAATGTATACCTCGCTGTCCGGGTAATGTTTTTTGTAGAGACCGATTACCGGAACCGTGCACCTCATCTTAATAGCGGCTATATCCAGAGGCGTATTCGCCCGGATGGCAGCCGCTCCGCCCGCCTCCGCCGCGACAGCCATCGCAGCCATCATATCCGATCCGAATAAAGGCTCGTTCGCAAGCGCTTGGCATGATACGATGAATCCGTCTTTGAGTCCCGCGATTGTCGGATGGATCATAGAGACACCTGCTTGCCGATCGACCCCGTATTGTACAGCCATACCTGCGCCGCCGCTCCAATGACGCCGGCATTCGCGCCTGCGGAAGCCGACATGATGCGGCAATCGTTCCACATGCTCGGCGATGTTCTATCTTCAGCCTGCTTCGTCAAAGCCGCAAAAAAAGGTTCGCCCGCTTCGGCTACCCCTCCGCCAATTATAATCGCCTGCGGATTAAACGCATGAATGATGCCGCCAATGGCTGAGGCAAGCGCGCGAACGGCCGTATCCATCGCTTTTGCTGCAACCGCGTCGCCTTCCATCCAGCTTGCGATCACCTCCTTGGCGGTGATCTCGTCTCCGTACTTGCCGAAGGCATGCCCGGCCTCTTTCGCCAGCCTCGCCAAGCTCGGACCYGAAGCATAAAGCTCAAGACAACCATAATTGCCGYAGCTGCAGCGAGAACCGTTGAAATCAACGGATATATGACCCAGCTCCCCTGCTCCTCCGGAGATGCCCCGCAGCAGCTTCCCGGATTCCACAACAGCGCCGCCTACGCCGGTGCCCAGTGCCAAACAAACGAAATGATCGAGCCCTTTAGCTGAGCCAAAGCATTTCTCCGCGACGGCGATGACGTTCACATCATTATCGACGAAGACTGGCAGCCCGAAGCTGTTCTCCACGATTCGCTTAATCGGCGTACCCGTCCAGCCCGGTAGCGTATCGACCGCGAACGAAACGGAGCCGGAGCGAAAATCGATTTGACCCGCGCTGCCAATCCCAATCCCGTCTATCGAGCCGCCGCCGGAACTCATCAACCGGCTTATGCCGCCCAATACCTTTTGCATCACATGCTCAGGTCCTAACGCGGCGCCTGTTGCTTCTGTTTGCAGTTCGGCAATCGTACCTTCCTCGTCAACGATCGCAAAATGGATCTTGGTCCCGCCTATATCTACACCAACTGCATAGCTCATAGCAGCACTCCTCCGTCATATGCCGTCTGGATTGTTCCCGCTAGCCTACCAGGCCCGTGCGCTCCACGCTCTCGACAAAATACTTTTGCGCGAATAGATAGAGAATGAAGATCGGCAAGATGCCGAGCAAAATACCTGTGTTCAAATAGAGCGATGTATGCGAAATACCCCCTACATATTCAGGCCGTACGGCGCCAGGCAGCAGATCGAGCATTCTGGCCAGCAGCGTGTAGTTCGGAGCGAACAAATTAACGAAGTAGCTGTCGTTCCATTGCCAGATGAAGGAGAACAGCAGCACCGTGGCGATGCCTGGCACCGCGTTGGGGAGCATCACCCGGACGAACGTACCTGGAATGCCCGCCCCGTCCACGTAGGCGGCTTCCTCCAAATCCTTCGGCAGCGATCGGAAAAACTGTCGGAAGATAAAGATGTACAAGCCGTTTTTCAAACCCATGGCAAGACCCGACGAGATGAAGAACGGCCAGAAACTTTCGAGCAGGTTCACGCCCTTGCTGCCGGTGAACAGCCCATACAGCCCGAATACGTCGAAGAAACGGTAATGCAAATACGTCGGTACCATAATCGTTTGCGGCGGAACGACGATCGTGAAGATAACGATGCCGAATAGGATCGAGCTGCCGCGAAACCTTAATCTGGCAAAGCCGTAACCCGCAAGCGCGCAGGATACGAGCTGGAGCACCGATGTCCCGATGCTGAGCAGCAGCGTATTCGTAACCGCCTCCGGATAACGAAGATAGTCCATGACGGTTTGGATGTTCTCCAGCGTAAAATRCCGCGGCAGCCAGACAACGGTTGCATCGAACATATCCTGCTTATCGCGCAGCGCGATCGATATCTTCGTAAGAATCGGATACATAATAATGAAGCATATGCCGGTGACGAGCACGGAACGGACGATGACCCAAAGCAAATGCTTCGCTTTCTCGACCGGGCTATGGCGGTCATTCCATCTTGCAGCCGTCAAGGCAGCAGAGGCAGCTGCTTCTGACAGGCGGTTTGGCTGTGATTTATTCGACTCCATCGTTCTGCCCCTCCCTTAATCGTAATAAAAGACGCGCTTTGAGATCGCATACGTTGAGACCGCCAATAGGAGCGATATGACGAGAAAATAAATCCAAGACATCGCGGAGCTTACGCCGAAATCCAATCTGCCGAAGGCCGAATCCTGAATCATTTGCGTGAGGCTGTTGTCGTAGAAGGAGTCGATAATGGAATACACCACATTCGTCAAAATAAGCGGCGAAATCATCGGAAACGTTATTTTCCAAAAGGATTCGTAGCCCGTCGCTCCTTCGATCTTCGCCGCCTCGTACAACGAAGGCGATATGGATTGCAGGCCGGCCAGAAATATAAGAATCTGCACGCCCGACGAGCTGATAATCTGATATATACGGTCTACGGCTCCCGTCAAATAACTGACGATATCCATGCTCAGTCCCGCTTGCAGCAGCAGCGGCCGCAGCTCGATGCTGCGCAATCCGGAGTAGTTGCCCTCCATATCCGCGGATGCGGAGCCGATCATTTGCGCCAAGAAGTTGCCATTGTCCAGCTTGGCGATTACCCCCKAGGCGAGTACGACGGGCAGAAATATGATTGCCCTAGCTAACATTCTCCCTCTGAACTTCTGCGCCAGCAGCGTCGCCGTGAATAAGCTGAAAAACGTAATGAGCGGCACGTCGAGCAGCATTCTGGTTACGGCATCGGTTAACGTCCTCACGTACCAAGCGTCAACGAAAAAAATGTTGTGATAGTTTTGCAGCCCGACGAACTGGAGCGAATAACCTTCGGCATTCAGCGACAGCTTATTGAAGCTGAACAACAGCGATTGGACAAACGGGATCAGCATGAGCAGCAGAAATCCAAGCAGCCAAGGAGTAACGAACAGCATGCCGTATATAGCCTTCTTTCGCTGCAGGCTATTGGTTCGTTTATTAGCCATCCGTATCCCCCCTGACCCAATAATCGTTGGCTGAGACCGTTGTTCCCTCATATTCAAACGGCTCGTCGCCGTAATTGACGATGACGCCTATACCGTTCTCGTATTCGGTTTTGTACACCTGCTCGGCTAACCGCTCGTGGTCCGTCATGCTCTGCCCTTGTACCTTATTAAGCACGGCTGCCACCTCGGCATAAGCATCTACCGCTTCGTCCAACCATTGCTTGTAATGATTGGAATAGAGATAGCTGAACCTCGTATCCTTCAGAATCGAGGGCTCTTCATAAAACCAGCTGAAGTACACGTTCGAGCCTGTTTCGAGCGAGCGCAGCACGTTTTCCCGCACATCCTGCTCATCTGCCGTATTGTACGCCTTGCCCGCGTATTCCACATAGCCGTGCAGCGCCAATTGGATGAAAGGAACGGATTCGCCGGCAAGCTGATATTCATTGCTCTTCTGCGGCAGGTTCACGATATGCGATACGAATGGCAGCGCGTATGCATTGCCGCCGTTCACCATAATGTCGGGCGATTGTTCCCGGATTCGTTCGAATGCCGCGATTACTTTCCGTTTGGCGTTCTCTCTCGTCACTTCTCCGCTTCTTCGGAAGTCCGAATAGAGCTCGGAGCCTAGGTCGCGCAAAGAAATGGAGCCTAGATTCAGCTTCCCGTAGTCGGATAAAAACCCTTTTACCGTTGCTTCGAGCTTTGCCGGCGACAGCAAATAATGCGAAAACCGATCGCTGCGGAAATAAGCAGCCCGGTCGAAATCGTATATCTTCGCGTAGCGGCGCGAGATGTATTGCGCAGCGTTCTCGCCCTTGCTGAAGCTTYCGGAATCGCGGTATACGCGCAGCAACGCCGTATCTGGATAAAAGCCRCCACCCCCTGCCTGAAGCATCGCCGCCAATTGCTTCCACTCGCTCTGGCTGCCGATGACGCCATCCATATCGATTGACGACGCCCGTTCATGGTTCAGCCCATCGTTGAACCAGCCCTTGTAGCTAAGGCGAATGTTGCCGATATGCTTCGAATTCAGCTTCTCTACGATCATCTCCGCCTGCTCAAGATCAGTTAACGGTACAATCGCTTCGTATGGAAAGCCAAGCCAGTTTTTTGTCTTCGGAATGCTGCCCGTCAGCTCCAGATAAAAAGGCGCTTCGCCTCCCTGCTTTAACTTCTGCATCCCGTAAGTTTCCTCTAGGTAGGAACGGTAGCTGGCCGCCATGCCGGCATAATCGGCTTGCTCCCCGCTTAGAAACGAGTAACGGATTTTGAGCTGGCCGCGATAGGTTTGCACCGGCGTCTTGTGCATTATTTCGTTAGCGCTTAATCGCACCTCGTCCTTAGGCAATATCGTAAATTGCGTCGCTACCGTATTAAATTCATGCAGTCTGCCGCTGATGTCCGCGGATAGCTTGGCGAGCGCATCGCCTTCCTCGATGACTGCAAGGAAAGCCGCGTCGTTTTTTTTCATCCCGAATACCGGCAATCGGCTCGGCTCCAGCGTGTTGAACTTCTCCCGCACATAAATCGTCGAATCTTCGCCGTAGACCGGAATCAAGATCGGCTGCGCCAAGTTTTTGCCGCTGTTGAAGCGAACGAGCGTACCTGAGCCGTCAGGCAATAAAATATAGCCGTCGTCCCCCGTTCCCGCCGCGCCGAAATTTTCGAGCACATTAATCGTATGGATCCGGTAAGGCGGCGTATCTTCCGTCATCGTGTTTGTATCAACCGATGCGATCAGTTGCTTCCCATCGAGCGTATAGTCAAGCGTCACCGAAAATTTCGGATTGGCATTCGCCTCGGCATCTGCCTCGCCCTGTCCGCTGCCGCCGCCATTGTCGATGGCTAAATCCTCTTCCGAATATTCCATCTTCTCGAAGAGCGCGAGCAGCCTCTTCACGACCGCCTTCGGTATTTCTCGCCGTTCATACTCGCCCGCTGCTTCATTGAATTTATAGCGGATCTTAAGCTGCTCTTGGTCGGCCGGGTCTTCCAGCCGCGCGAGCAGCCGTTCCTCGAACCGTTCCTTGCTCACCTTCTGCGGGATCGACTCCAGCCCTTTCTCGGGGTTTCCAAAATGATAGGTGACCGAAACGCCGCTATCGGATCCTTTAATTTCAAATTGATTAAACTTTACGCTGTTGTTATAGCTGTCATAGTCTTTGTTCTGCCCGTTTTTGGTCAAATAAACGAACGACAGCTGCGCCGATAACTTTCCTTTAAGATAAGGCGAAGCCAGCTTATCGCCCGAGCTGTCCGGGTTCGAACGCCATATCTGTCCGCTTTCAAGGTCGAGCACCGCTATCTCCGCCGTCGTCCTGCTAATATACAAACGAAGAGCGCTATTTTCCAAAATGGGCTCGAGGCCTGCGATTTGAGGTTCAATGCTCGCGGACGGATCAAGAGCCTTCAGCGTCTCGTCCGGCGTACTGCTATCGATTTTGCTAGCGCTGGGTGCAGCGCTGTCTTGGTGTTCGTTGCCGCTAGACGCAGAGGAGCAGGCCGAGGCCGCAATCATCATGGACGTCAGGAACACAACGGCCAAGCTTCGGATTCGATGTTTGGTCACGTCATTATCCCTCCCCTATCCTGAACATCGCCTCTTTGTAAATCGTGGTCACGAACGATATCATCTGCTGAGCCAGACTGAAGAAGAGCAGACCCAAAAATATAATGATTCCCATTACGATCATCGTCAGCAGCATCGTCATTACGGTTTTGGTGACCGTGTATTGGTGCACAGTAAGCATCGCTACAAAGAGCAGCCCGATAAACCATATAAATCCGGCCGATCCTAGCAGACGATAGAAAGAGCCTTCTTGCATAGTGATGATATTTGACAATAGGATGAGCGGAATTTGCATAAGGATGACGGGAACCAATGCATAGGCGCTTGCCGTGACGATTTCCTTGAACTTGCCTTCGCCGTCCATCAGAGTCGTCGTCGACCAATTCGCGATGCACCATAACATAAAAGGCAGAAGGACGAACTTGACCTCGTCGATGACGCTCACGTTATCGGCGCTTACGCTTGGATTAAAGATAAAGCCGGTATATTGCCGCTTGAGCACATAGAGAAGCGACAGCAGCAGAAGCAGCAGAACCGCAAACCAAACCTTCCCTTTTCGCTCGAACTTGAGTTCCCAGAAGCCGTTGAACGGATGAAATATCGTATACCAGGCAAAACCCGCTATCCCAGGCTCGGCTTTATTCCGCTTGATCGCAACCCGCGCTGCGATAAGCAGTATAGCTGCAGCAATCGCAATCGCTGCGATTTTGCCGAAATGCTCCCACATGAAGTCTTTGCGGTACCTTTCGAAAGCTCTGGAATAATACTCGCGGTGCATGCCTAACTTGAAATTGTTCATCGCTTCTTTGTTATTGCCTTGCCTAAGCTCCGCTTTGCCGATGCCCAAATAGGCGATCTCCAAATTCGAATTCAAGCCAAGCGCCTCGCGCCATTTCTCGACCGACTTTTGCTCCTCCCCCGTGTCATTGTAGATGACAGCTTGGCGAATGACCTTGCCGTACCTTGTAGGCTCGAAGACGACAAGCTGGTTCAGTCCTTTGTCCAGCACGACCATTTTGTCGCCGAGCATATCGATATCGGCCGGCGTCTTGAACGTTCCGATCTGTTCGCCGAGCAATCCGTATATATACATCAACTTGCCTTCCCGGTCATACGTAAATATTCGGCCGCGCGTGCTGTCGAGAATGCTGTAAATGCCGTTTTGGTCAAGCGCGACGCTTTGGATCGCGGATGTACCGGGTCTCGTGCCGCCGGTGCGGAACCGAATATCCCCTTTGGGAGGATGATAGCCCGAACGCTTCAATACATCAGCTCCCGATGGGTTTAACCGTTTCACCGGCGCATTCGAGAACGCTTCGCTCGTCGTCGTATAGATGAAGCCTTCGCCGTCGATATCCACGTTGTTGAACTCGACCGGAATGAACAACGCCATCTTCGAGCGCTGCTCCTTCGTCATGATCCGTTTCCAGAAAAGGTCGGCGACGTTGACCCGTACGTTGTTGACGCCGATAAAGCCGGAAAATTGACCGCCGGAATCGAACTGCATAATGCCGTTGAAGACGCCTTTGCCTACCACGTACAGCCGGCCGGCCGAGTCGCCGACGAGCTTAATCGGCTCGTAAACGAAACCGGCTCCAATCACGTCGCTTTGAGGCGCTCCGATGACCTTTACCAGATCGCCGTCCTTCGTCAGTTCGACGATCCGCTTATTGCCCGTGTCCGCAACGAGCAGATTGCCGTTCGTACGGACGAACAAGCCTTGCGGCGCGAGGAAATGATCACTCTGGCCGTCGTTCATGAATGTTTCGATCGTACGTGCCGTGACAGCTTCTTCATCCAAAACCACGATCCGGTTATTGCCCGTGTCCGCAACGTATATTTGGCTATCTGTTGTGATGAATAGATCTTCCGGTGATCGGAATGGCCCCGTAGACAGCGACTGTCCGGAGATTTGCTTGAACGGCAAATAGGGGTTAGGCGCAGGCTCGGGCTCTCCCCACCAGGAATAGTTGTAGCCGTCGTACGGTGCGGCGGATACCGGAACAGCCGTGCTAACCATCACGAGCATTAGCGGGAAGAGCAGCATCATTTTTATGAATCGGTTCAACGTAAGCCTCCCCTTTCCCCGTTAATCTTTCATGCCGGAGGTGGACATCGTTTGGATCACGCTGCTTTGCGATAATAGGAAGATGAGGATCGGAACGGTCAGCAGAAGTAACGTAGCCGCCATGGACGGTCCTGTCCGAATAATACCGCCCGCCAATATTTGCCCGAGCGCGTAATCGATCGTTTTAAGCTGCTCGCTGTAGATGTACATCGAGCCGGCGGCTCCGCCCGCTCCCCACAAGCCTTGGAACGAGAAGATGATAAGCGTAAGCCAAGCCGGCTTGACGACCGGCATAACGACGTTCCAGAAAATACGAAGCTCGCTGCAGCCGTCGATTTGCGCCGCTTCGAGCAGCGAATCGGGAATCTGCTCCATGAATTGCTTCATTAAATAGAGCCCGAGCGAGGAGCCGATCGCCGGCACGATGACCGCCCAGTGCGTATCGAGAAAGCCTAGCCACGACATCGTCATATAGTTCGTAATTTGCGTGACCGTGGCGGAGAACATCAGCGATAGAACGACGATTCCGAACAGCGCCCCTCTGCCCGGAAATTTACGTTTGGCCAACGGGTACGCCGCGAGCGAAGCGATAATAACATGCCCTACCGTGCCTGCAATAGCGATAAAAAAGGTATTGAAAATATATCTAGTGAAAGGGACCCAAGAGCCGGACAGCAAATGATAGAGATCCGTGAAGTTCGTTAGCGTAGGCTGATGAACGAAAAAATCGGGCGGAAACTTCAGTATTTCGTTAATCGGCTTAAAGGCGTTGCTAATAACGAACACAAGCGGCATCGCCATGAAATAACCGACCGCCGCCAAAATGAGGAACAGGAAAATGTCGCCCGCCCACGACCGGTTTACTCTCTTTCTTCTTAAAATAGCCAGCATCGCCTCACTCACCTACCTTCGCAAGCAGCCTTCGTACGATCAGGTTGGAGCCTAGCATCATAGCGAATAAGACGGTTGCAATGGCCGATGCGTAGCCCATCTCGAAACGGATCGAGCCGTAATCCATCAGATGCGTAACGATCGTATGGCCGGCGTATTTGACGCTGGGGAATCCGGCGAGCGCCGTCGCCACCTCGGCAACGCCGAACGAAGCCGTTATTTGAATGACCGCGCCGAACATGAGCATCGGTCTCATCGAAGGAAGGGTGATGAACCATAGCTCCTGCCAGCGGTTGCGGATGCCATCGATCGCTCCGGCCTCGAATAAATTTTTGTCCAAACTTTGCAGACCGGCGATAAACGCCAGAAAGCTCGTACCGAGACTAAGCCAAAGCTGGACGATAATGATGATCGCCAAAATGTATTTAGGCGTCTTCAACCATAAAATCGGCTCCAGGATCAGATGCCATTTGAGCAGGAAGGCATTAATATAGCCGTAGGAATCGCTGCTGAACAGCAGTGTCCATACGATAAACGCGCTGCCGGACAATGCCGGCGCGTAGAATACGAGCGTCGCGAAAGCTCTAAGCTTAGGCGGAAATTCATTGATGATCCAAGCGAGCACGAAGCAGGCGATATAGCTGACCGGGCCGGTAATCGCGGCGAATATGAGCGTGTTCTTAAGCGCGATCAGGAAAACGTCGTCCCTAACGAACAACTGAGCGTAATTTCTCCAGCCGACCCATTGCGGAAATTCAAGCATATTGAAGTTCGTGAAGCTGACAAGCAGCGACAAGCAGACGGGAAGGACGGTAAACGTGAAGAAAATAAGGAAGAAAGGCGCCAGCATCGCATAAATCATTTTGTTGCGCCTGACTTCCTTCCACATTTGATGGGCCCGAATGCGCATCTGCTTGTTTCCTAACGAAAGTTTGGCTTTCTTGACAAGCTGGTTCATGCGGACTCTCCCTTCTATCTCGTCGGCAAGTCGAACTCCTGACGCTTGATCGTAATCTCTTGATTGATCGTCCGCACATAGTTTTCCAGCGTCTCGCGCGGCTCGCTTCCTTCGGTGTACACCTCGTAGAACGCATTGTACAGGTGGCGGTCCAGCGAGTAGCCGCCGGGAACGGCAGGCCGTCCGACAACCCATTCGAGCTCATCCGTCAGCTGCTTCATTTCCTTGGCCGACCAAGGCAGCCGCGCAAGCGCCTCCAGATTGGCGGCGGCATAACGTGCCGATTCGCCAAGAATGGCTTCCATCTCGCGTCCGAACGTCACCTGCGCTTCCGTATCGGTCCACCATTTCATGAACGCCCAGCCCGCTTCCTTGTTTTTGGCGTTGTCGAACATGACCGTGCCCGTTGCCGAGCTCATCGTATCGTGACGGACCGTTCCGTCCTCCGATATCGTTCCAGGAACCGCAACAAAACTCCACTGTCCTCTAATTTCGGGCGCGAATATGGTCAAGAAATTGTAAGTCGTGTAGTCGGCGATGCCTATCGGCATCTCCCCTGTCCGGAAACGATTTATGAAATCGAATTCGATCGGAAGCTTGTAGTTCGTATACAGCTCCGTCCACTTACGGAACGTTTCGATTCCGATCTCCGAATCCAAATCCGTTGCGATGCCGTCCTCCTGATAATACTGGCCGCCGTTCTGGTAGAGCATCGACTCGAACACGATATTTTGCGGCAGCGCAAGATCCATGTTGTGCTTCTGYAGCTCCGGAATGATTCGGTACATATCTTCCCATGTCTTCGGAACGCCCAGCTTCAGCTCTTCCAAAATGTCCTTCCGATAAAAAAGCATCGGGAAGGATTGCGTCTCCGGCACCGCATATACGCCGTTCCGATATTTGAAGCCGGCAAAGGCACTGTCCTTGAAGCGGCTTTGCACCGCCTCGAAGTCGGGGAACACCGTYAAATCCTGCAGCGCGCCGCGCAGCGCAAAGTTGATGACATCGCCTTGCGTGAGCGCGATATCCGGGCCTTTGCCCGCAAGCGTCGCCGGCAGGACGACCGCCGGACTGACAAGCTGCAAGTTCACCTCGATCCCGGTCTGCGGCGTGAACGAGTTATCGATCATAGAGCGAAGCAGCTGCGCCTGATCCCTGCCTGCGGCAATCCAGACATTAATGCTCTTTCCATCCTGTTCCCCGTTGCTAATATGGCTGTAATCCTCCGAGAACGATCTTGCGAAGGACATTACTTCATGCACCGATTTGCCGACTATTCCCTTGCTAACCTTAGGGGAGGACATGTCAGGCGATTTGAAATACAAATAGTCGATTTCGAGCGGCTGCTCGTTCACGGTTAGCAGCCAAGTGCCCAGCGCCGTCACATTATCCTTAAAGCTCTTAAGCCGCGAGGTCAGCGTCTCCGTCCGGCTGCCCAAATCGCCCAGCTGATAAGACGTCGTCCGCAGGATCGTCGTGCTCGCGCTCGTTCCTCCAACCATTTCGTCCATGCGGTCGGCAGCATTTTCCAGCAGCTTGCTCTGCTCCTCGAAGACGGCCTGCAGCTCGGGAATTTTTTTCTCAAGCTCGTAATCCCTTAGCGGGTCAGGCGCAGCCGAAGTGATCATAATGATCTTGAGATACAAGGCGTTAAGCTGCTGAATGCTTGTGCGCACCATGCGGATAATTTCCGCCAGTTCGCCCATCGTCAGCTCCAGCTTGATCTGATGTTTGCCTTTCGTGAGATGGTAAAGATAAGGAACGCCGTCTTCCCCGGGCGAGCCCATCTGCCAAGCGCCGTCATAAGGGAAAGGGATTGCCTCCGACTCCTTGAAGGGAATAACCCCGTCAATCGTTAGCTCTCTGACGACATTGACGCCTCTGACCGTATTTTGCTTATAGCGAAGACCGAATTCATAAAGTCCGTCCTCCGGAATATCCACATCCCAGGAAATCCATTGACCGGGTATTTTCCAATTGACGCCGCCGATCGTATTCATTCTGATTTTGGACACATGGTACGGCTCCGTCCCCGGGCTCGACCGATCGTTCAGCGGGTAAAGGGACGGATTGGATTTGAATGCGGCACTCTCGCCTTGAAACTTAATAAACAAGCCGCTGGTCGGTTCATAACCGCGGTTCTTATAGTCAGTCGCTACCTGTTCGTAGGATGGAATCTCTTGTTGCTGATAAAGCTTCAAATAGTCTATGATCATCGGTTCTCTTAGAGAAACGAGTGTCAGTCGATGTTGGCCTTTGGTCAAATAAAACGAGAACGGATCCCGATAATAGCCTTCCGCATCTCTTAAGACGCTTTCCTGCCACTGCGGGCTTTCTACCTGTCTCGGTCTCAAATCATTGCCCCTCGCGTCCTGCGTAAATCCGGACGTTTCATTGCGCCATACCCGCGAGAATACGAGTCTGGATGCCTCCTCGAAAGGCGCGCTTCCGTCTATTAGCAGCTCTCTTTCAATCGGCGAGGTGTTGCCCTCTATCGGAAAATAACGCAAACCCAAATGATACAGGCCGTCCTCAGGCACATCGATATCCCAATGAATAGCGCCCGATTCTTTCGTAGAGACGACAGGCGTAGCAGCTTCTTCATAACTTTCAATCGTAATGGCATCCATGCCGTCGACAGCCGCATAAGATTCGCCTTCGATAGTCTGTTCTACGGCCGGCTTAGCCGCATCCGCATGTTCGGATAGATACGCTTCATATCGGTTACCCGCTAAGATTTGGCCTTTGATCGGTTCGCCGATCAGCTCCGTCATCTCCGTAATTGGCGCAAGCACGTATTCGCTTCCTGACGACCGGTTCGCGGGAACGATGAAGACGAGTATCAGAACGATGATTAGGGCCAGCAGGACATAAGCCGATCTCTTGGTTCTCCTGGTTGCCTTCAGCATGCGAACCCCTCATTCCTGTTTACGATGTTGATGWGATGATGTGGAAAGCAGGGAAWCCCCAAAGGGATTCCYCTCATGTCCTAATTAAGCTGTTCTGCCCCGATCGGCTATTGCGTCGCGGCAGCGGCAGCCGGGTTATTCAGATCCGCGTCAATCGCATCCTGCGCGACTTGCTTCGTTCTTTCCAGCGCCGTTTCCGGCGATTCGCCGCGATTGGCGATCGCGTAGGATATATCGCCGAGCGCTCCGCCGAGCGGCAGGAAGATAGGCTCCGCGTATTTCATGGCCTCCAGCATCACTTCGATATCCTGTTCGTCCGCGAGCAGCTGCTTCTCCGATTCCTCGCGGTTGTTCGGCTCAACGCGGTCCCACATTTGAATTTGCTCCCAGATATACGCTTTTTCTTTGGCCCGCTTGACGTTGGCAGGGATATAGAATTGCACGTAGTTTTCGATGCTTCCTTGCCATTTCGTCGCTTTTGGTCCTTTAGGGAAGAACACAAAGCCTTGTTCGTCGGTCATCGTCGTACGGGTCGCACCTTCCCACAGCTCGCCGGTAACCATCGCGGCTTTGCCCGAGTTGAACAACGTTTGCGATTCGTTATAATCCTCGAAATTTTCGTTTTTGTTCGGTGCTACAACCTTATGCACGTTGAACAAATCGCTGTAGAAGTGGAGCGCCTCAAGCAAGTTCGGATCGTCGTAGGCATACACATGCTTACCGTCTTTTTGCTGGATGATGGCTGATCCATTGGAATGGATCAATATTCTAGACAGGTTGCTGGCAATGTTCGTAATGCCCCATTGATCGATAACGCCGTCGCCGTTCGTATCCTTCGTTGCCCGCTTCGCGATGTCGAGGAACGATTCCCAGTTCCATTTATCCTGCGCGATCAATTCATGCGGATCGGGCAGGCCCTCGCGCTCGAATAGCGTTTTATTGTAATAAATGCCCGACGCGTTGTTGATATTGGAGGTAAAGCCGTACATTTTGCCGTTCACCATGCCGTGCTGCTTCAAGCCTGMAGGCCATTTCGGATCATTAAAGTCGAAGAAATCGTCCACCGGCATGAATAACCCTTGATTGATGGCCGGTATCGCGAAATAGTAATCAAGAGGTACGATGTCGGCTACGGACTCGCCGGAGAGCGCGGCATTGGTTACCATTTTAATGTTTTCGCCCCACGGAACCTTTTCCCAGACGATTTTTACATTGTACTTTTCCTCTGCCTCTTTCCATTTCGCAAGCGTAAGCGCWCCTTCAGGCGTTTCCTCGGAGGGACCATCGATCCAGTGAATAATTTTGAGCGTTTCGCCGTTCATGTCGATGGCGGGCTCTTCGACGACCGGCGGCGCTTCGGTAGGCGCCGCCGTCTCCGTGACTGGAGCATCCGTTGCTTTGTTATTATCCGGTTCTTCATTTCCGCCACTGTTTTGGCTGCATGCCGAGACAACAACGAGAACGACCGTCAATAAAACCGTAGCAAACCATTTCATTTTGCGCATAGCTTTACCCCTCCATTGGTCGAAATGTACGCCTTCCCTTTCTAACCCCTCTTAGCGGCGGCCCTTCCGGCAGTCCGGTCATCCCCCCCGATGCGCAGTAAGCTCCAATTTGCGTCGCCGACATGCAGGATTTTTTCTCCACTTATTACTTATATATTAGAGAAAAAAACCTTTATTCTCTTTTGACAGAATATTAAGCGGTCGCATAATATCTCTCGAACATGCTCATTATATATAAGTATTTTGTTGGGAAAGGAGGGTTTTACATGTCAAAACCGGATAACCGCGCTGATAACGAGGTCCATCTTCAGCAGCATATCAATAATACCGCCGAGAATTTGCAAGAAGCCGAAGATTATTTGGACGAGCATGCAAGTGAGATTTCCGTATCCGAGAAGCAAGACATCGAAGCAAAGAACGAACGCCGCAAGCAGAGCATGAGTGGGTTTGAAGAGGAAAAAGAAGATGAAGCCGGCCAATAAGGCCGTGACAAACAGCCAAGCGATCTCATTATCGCTTGGCTGTTTTTTTGCGCTGCTTCAATACAGTTTATCAGCGACGGAACGGGCCGTTTTCTCCAGTGCCTCAGCCGCATTGGTTTTCTTATGGGACAGCAGCGTGCACAAAATGTCCAACAGATGGATTTGCATGATTTTCGTAGAGAGAGAGCCGCCCTCGGTCGGCATTTCCCGCGAGGGCACGAGCAATATCGTGCCGGCATGCGCCGTAATTGGGGAACGCATATGGCTGGTCAGACAAATAACCTCCGCTCCGTTCACCTTCGCTTGACGCATGGGATCAACCAAGTCGCGCGTGCTGCCGGACGTCGATATGCCGAACACGACATCCCCCTCCTTCACGAGCGATGCCGACATGGCGATAATATGCGAATCTCTGTGAGCCTCCGCGTTCATGCCGATCCGCATCAGCCGATAATGGAGATCAAGCGCCGTAATGCCTGAAGAGCCTACGCCGTATATATAAATTTTGTTAGCCGCAATCATTCGATTGACCGCACGGTCAAGATCTCCCGGATTAATAAGGTCAAGCGTATTTTTGAGCATCATTTCGTTGCGGGCCGTCAATTTGCGCGCCTTCGTCATCGTATCGTCCTCTACTTCGATCTCGACGTTCGAGACCGACGGAAGATTAACGAGATCCTGCGCGATCGAAAGCTTGAATTCATGATAACCCCGGAAGCCCAGCTTGCGGCAAAAACGGATGACGGACGTCTCGCCTACGCCTGCTTGCTCTGACAAATCGGTCACCGTTGCCATCACGGCTTCCTCGGGATTGTTTCTGACGAAATCGGCGACTTTTTTCTCCGCTTTCGTCAAGGAGCTATAAATGCTCGATATGAGCAGCAACGTGTTCGATTGAATCATTTTTTGTCCCGCGATCTTCATCATATCCACTCGCTTCTCGATAATATGCCTAGCCGAAATGCCTCGTTCGCCCATTCTGACCATATTTGGACGTCAGCCGTCAACGTTTGCAAGGAAGCAAACGTTAAGTCCGCTTGCTCCGCGCCAAGCTTCCGTTCATCCTCACCGAAAACAGCCGTGTCAATCGAACGCCGCATATTGTACTCCAGCCAATCGAGCATGCTGCCCATGCGTCCGTAGATGGCGTCTTCGATCCGGGTATGCGCCATGCCGCCCGCTTTCGCATACGCTTCGATTACGGCCATGAAAGCGGAGCGGTCGATATTCCCGTCCTCCTGCTCGCTCCAGCTTATAGCCGCATCGATTAATTCCATTGTCGGATGGATCGGTCCAGCCGATTCCCAATCAATCAAATAGGGCTCGCTGCCGTTCTCCCACAGCACGTTACGCGGATTCAAGTCGCAATGGCTGACAACCGCCTTTTGCCGGAGCTGTACGCATGCGTCTTCGTACAGCTTGTTCCATTCAAGCAAAGCTTGACCTCTCGCTTCGATGGACTGAGCCCAAGACATATGGCTGCGTATTCCCCGTTCAAGCAAACTTTCCCAATGGCTCTGCGGATATACCTTCCACGATGGGCTGGGCATATCCGGGAGCTCAAGCTCATGGAGGCGATAAAGCAGCTCTCCGATAGCCCGCGCATGCCGGTTATCCCGTTCGGATGGAGACAGCATACTCCCCGCATTCCACTCGAACAGCATATAAGTCGATCCTGCAATATCGGCTAACGGATTGCCCTGTACGGCTATTGCCAATACGGCGGGTATACCCGCCGCTGCTGCTGCCCGGGCAACTTGCTCTGACCGCAAATAGTTGGGCCTTGCCTCGGGACGCGCTATAATTTCCGGATTCAGTACCTTGAGCGCATATCGGCCGGTTGTCGTATGTATAAGCCGCATTTGATGCAAATAACCGCCTGATATTGGCTCGGCTTCAGCCAATGGGGTGCCGATTCCGTAATACCGGCAAATCTCCCCGATTTTCAGATAATCGACTTCCTCATATGCCTGGTCCATGCTTATGCGCTCCCTTCCGTCACCGTTAAAAAAAAGATATTTTTTTCAATTCGAATTCATAAAGTGGATATTATCTCTATCCTCTACTACGATATAACTTTTGCGCGAAATTTATGCTAGAAAGGCGGGAATGAGATGGCGGAGCATGACAGTAAAGCAGACATTATCGTGCTTGGAGGCGGTCTCGGCGGATGCATGGCGGCATTAGCTGCCGCCAAACTAGGGATGACAGTCATTTTGACGGAGGAGACGGACTGGATCGGCGGCCAACTAACGAGCCAAGCCGTTCCTCCGGATGAGCATCAATGGATTGAAAGCTTCGGCTGTACGAAGACGTACCGCGAGTTCCGTGAACGCGTAAGACGCTATTACAAGGATAACTATCCGCTGCGCGCCTCCGCGCAAAGCGATGAACGTCTAAACCCCGGCAACGGCTGGGTCAGCCGATTATGCCATGAACCGAAGGTTGCGCTGCACGTGCTGGAATCGATGCTCGCACCTTATACGAGTAGCGGCCGCATATCCGTCTGGCTGGGCTGGAAAGTTGCATCCTCTTCCGCCCAGAACGATCTCATCGAGTCCGTCACCGTCAAGCGTACCGCAGACGGGTCGCTCCGAACGCTGCGCGGCTTCATTTATATGGACGCAACGGAATGCGGCGATCTCCTGCCGCTGGCCGGAGTCGAATATGTGACGGGCGCCGAGTCCAGGCGCGATACGGGCGAGCCGCATGCGCTGGTTGAAGCAGATCCGCTGGATATGCAATCCTTTACTTTCGTATTTGCCCTCGACTATACCGAGAACGGAAATTTTACGATCGATAAGCCTCAGCAATATGAGTTTTGGCGAGCGCTCATCCCTCCGTTCTCCCGCTTCCCTCTGTTTGGCTGGAAGATGGGCGATATCGCTGATCCTAGCAAGGACAAGGCGATTACCTTTTTCCCCGACGGGAAAGAACCGATGCCGTTCTGGACGTACAGGCGAATCATCGATCGGTCGTTATTCGCACCTGATTTATTTGCAAGCGATATCACTTTAATTAACTGGGCGCAAAACGATTATTATTTAGGTCCGATCTACGAAGTATCCGAAGAAGAAAGAGAGCTCCACTTGGCAGGTGCAAGGCAGCAAAGCTTATCGCTCGTCTATTGGCTGCAAACCGAAGCTCCGCGTCCGGAGGGAGGCAACGGCTATCCGGGACTTCGGCTGCGAGGCGATGTGTTAGGGACGGAAGACGGTATAGCAAAGGCTCCCTATATTCGAGAATCCCGCAGAATTAAGGCGAAGTATACCGTTTCGGAGAATGATGTCAGCGTAGAAGTCAGAGGCAAGCAAGGCATTCGGCGGTACGAGGACAGCGTCGGCGTAGGCAGTTACCATCTCGATCTCCATACGACGACCCAGTCAAACCGCGGCTTATTCATCCCGAGTCTGCCCTATGAAATTCCGCTTRGAGCACTGCTGCCGATCCGGATCAAAAACATGCTTCCAGCCTGCAAAAATATCGGCACCACGCAAATCGCGAACGGCTGCTATCGGCTGCACCCGACAGAATGGAATATCGGCGAATCTGCCGGGTATCTTGCCGCATACGCGATTGCAAACCGCATTTCGCCGCATGAGGTTCGMGATAATCWGGAGCATTTGGAAGCTTTCTTGGCCGTCATTCAGGAGCAAGGCGTAGAAACGCATTGGCCTGAGCCTATACAAAACATTTAGATAAGAGGTGAATGTTATGAAGACAAAACATTATTGCAATCTTCTCCTTTGCTTCTCTCTGTTGCTGTTCAGCGCATCGACAACGGTTTATTCCCAGTCTTCCGCCCCGGCGTCTGCGTCACCGCCGGCTGTTACTCTGGAAGACGGCTCCGTATACTTCATCGACTTGATCGATCAAGGCAGCGAGGATGGCAAGCTCTCTATTTTCACAAGGAAATCAGGTAATGCGACACCACCATCGCAAAACAATACGACTGAAGCAATCATTACGAACGGCATTRTCGCCGCAAAGTATGAAGGAAGCTCTCAAGGCACCTACATCCCTTCGAACGGATACGTCCTGTCAGGCAAGGGCAGCGCGGCAGGTTTAGTAGACGCTCTGAGTATCGGCGATACATTAACGCCCGACTTCTCCATTCCGGTCCTCCCAAGTAAATACTTTGTCTTAGACGGTGAGGTCGTGCCGATAACGCAGATCAATAACGTCCGAAGCTCGGCAGATATCGTACTTTATGACCCAGCTTACGGCGCCTCGACGAGAACGAATCCGTGGGGGCTGGAGCTGACGGTGGAGCAAGGCATTGTCACTCGTTTTGTCGCCATATCGCAGGATACAGGGGGCAACTGGCTGGACAACGACTCCCCGATTCCGGCTGGCGGATACGTCCTCTCCATCCAGGCTGACAGTCCATATTACGGCATGTTGTACGGCATCGTTCAGGAAGGAGATGCGATCGAATTGAATACGAGCAATGAATCATTAATTCAAGCGTACAAGACGGAATACGATGCCTTTAACCCGCGGACGAGAGAAGATAATCCGGGCGGTTGGGATGACGGTAGCCACTCGCCGTATCCCGGTCATCGCGGAACCGATCAGCTCATCATTTACGATGAAAGCTACGGATCGTCGACCGGCACGAATCCATGGGGCTACGAGGTCGTTGTGAATGCAGACGGCAAAGTCGTTCATACGGGAGGAAACAATTCCGCGATACCGATCGGCGGATACGTAATCTCGGGCCATGGGGTCATGTCCGATTGGCTTAGCGCAAATGTGTCCGTAGGAAGCACCTTAAAACTGCTCCCCAACAAGAAACAGGTGCTCTTTCTGTTCACGCCCGAATCGTATTTGGATAAAGCCGAGATCGGCATCGGATCGGCGAAGCTTAGCCTGCAGAACGCGAAACAACAATTTCTCGATGTATCCTACGATCTCATCGGGCAGCAACTCGCATTGGCCAAAGCTAAATTAGCGGATTTAAGAGGACAAACGGAACAAGGCGATTTTACCGGTTTTACGGAAAACTTCGCGGAGCTAAACGGAATAATCGATCAAGCATCCTCTATGGTCTATGAGTCGCGAGCCGTCGAGCACCGGGCGGTCTGGATTCGACCGAAAGAAACGAGCCTTGCGCAGGTTAAAGAGCATGTAGCAAAGCTGCGCAATCTAAATATTAACGCGATCTATCTGGAAACCTGGTGGAATGGCTACACGATATATCCGACGGAGCATCCGCTAGCCGCCCAAAATCCGATATACGCCGGGTTCGATGTGCTGCAAGCCTATCTGGACGAAGCGAAAAAATCCGGCATCGAGGTGCACGCTTGGGTCGAAAACTTCCTGGTCGGCGTCGGCGACATGGCAGGTCCCATTCGTTCGATGAAGCCGGAATGGTCGATGATCAGCAGGCAAGGCAACGACTACCAGGATGTGCCGCTTTATAACACGCAATATTATTTCCTGAATCCCGTGCAGCCGGAAGTCAGGGACTTCGTATCCGCCATCTACAAGGAACTGCTTCAGTCGTATAACGTGGACGGCTTGCATTTGGATTATATCCGTTATCCCGATGCCGGCGACTACACGAACGATTTTGGCTATGATCCTTATACCCGAAACCTGTTTAAGCAAAAGCACGGCGTCGATCCGCTCGATCTGCATCCGGACGACGAACTTTGGAGCGCCTGGGTCTTGCTGAGAACAAAAACGATCAATGAGTTCGTTTACCGCATTTCTGACGAAGCTAGAGAAATAAGACCCGACATCCGCGTTTCCGCAGCCGTTTGGCCGAATTACACGGATGGACCGGTATTCATGCACCAGGAACCGAAGGATTGGATGGCAAAAAATGAAATTGATCAGCTGTTCCCAATGTCTTATCACCCCGACGCTTCGTCCGTTGCAGGCGATGCCTTAAACTCCGTAACGCTCGCGGGCGGCAAAGCTCTGATCGTGATCGGCGTAGGAACGAATCTCGGATTATCGAACGAAATGCTGCTGCAGCAAATCAAACAATCCGTCGATGTCGGCGCTTCCGGCACCGCCCTGTTTGAATTCGAGTCTTTATTCGCGAACGGTTATGACAAGGCGCTGCTGGCCGGCATGTTCAGCAAGCAAGCGATCGTTCCGGATAAAGATGTCGCCGTATCGTTAAAAACGATCATTTCCGAAATGAAGCGCAAAATCAATACTATCTATGTGCCGAACAAAGGTATGTCTGACGGCAAAAAATACGGTAAGGAGCTTGAGCAGATCGAGAAAGCTTGGAAAGAAAAGAAAGAAAAGAAAGATAARAAAGATGAAACGAAAATGGTGAAGGAAATCATCGATAAAACAAACAAACTGGTCAAGAAGATCGATGAAGACAACAAATTGCATGATGAAGTGAAAAATAGAATGAGAGCGGATTTAGATGACTTAAATGCCATCTTGACCGTGCATCTTTCTAAAATATCCGTATCATAAAGCGAGGTAGGAACACCTATGCTGTGGGAAAATTTGACGGTTAAGCAATTCGAAGACGCCGTCTTGTCGACAAAACGGGTTTGCGTCGTCCCCATCGGATGCTTAGAGAAACATGGCGACCATCTGCCGCTAGGCACCGATATGATGATTGCTAGAGCGATTGTGGAACAAACCGCCGAAACCGAACCTTTCGTTATTTTCCCCTACTATATATTCGGTCAGGTTTCCGAGGTTAAGCATTTCGCGGGAACAGTGGCGTTAAGCGGAGAAATGCAAATGCGGCTCTTGCTGGAAGTATGCAAGGAAATACGCCGCAACGGATTCAACAAAATTATATTGGCCAACGGCCATGGCGGCAACAATCATATGCTGAACTATTTTGTCCAAACGATGCTCGACGAGCGGAAGGATTATGCCGTCTATAGCTATGATTTGTGGGGATTGTCACCCGAGCAGCACCGGCAACTCGAAAGCACCTATGTTACGCCCGGCGAATACGGCCATGCGGATCATATGGAGACATCAGAGATTATGCATATTGCGCCAGAGCTTGTCTATATGGATCGGCTTAACGATGGAGAATGGCATTGCACGGGACGAGGACAATTGCTAGCTGACAACAAAACAGCTGCCGGCATTCATTGGTATATGGAATACCCGAACCAAATCGCAGGCGACCCATCTCTTGCTTCCGCCGAATACGGCAAAGATTATATCGCCTACTGCGCCGACAACTTCGCCAAAGCCGTCCATGCCATCAAGCACGATGAATCCGTACTAACGCTGCAGACGCAATTTTTCGATCGGTGCGACGACGTTTCCAAAATATAAGCAGATCTATGATTAAAAAGAGGTTCGTAATTTCGCAGCATGCGATTTACGAACCTTTTTTGAATTTGCCCAGCGTTTAAGTTTGATCGGCATACCGCCACCAGGCGAGCGTGCCCGCAATGCCAATTGCACCGGTTACATAAGGCAGCATAAGACTTACGGCTTGCAGATGCAGATCCGTTTCCCCCGATGCGCCGCTTAGCAGACCCGGAATAGCCCATGGCATATACTCGGTAATGCCGAGGCCGCCCCCGAGCTGAGCGATGATAATCGTAAGCACAACGAACCCAAGCGGAGTCAAATATCCGCGACCGACGCTAGCGATCCAGCCAACAGGAATACATAAACAAATAACCATGATGGTTATCCTTGCGAACTCGTCGAAGCTTTGAACGACGACAGCAATGCTCCAGCCATCCAATTGGAGGAGCGCGCCTGCCAAGCTTCCAACAACGTACAGCATGAGGGCAAGCACCGCACACCAAACGGCTGCAACGATTAATTTGGCGCCTGCCACCCCGTACCGGGATAGAGGAAGTGCCAGCAGATCCTTAACCGTGCGGTCGGAGTATTCTCTGCCGAATATCCAACTGAATACAAAGCCGAACCCGATCAAACCGCCCATCGACATGACAATGCCAAGCTGATCAAGAAGGCCTGGGAAATCGACAGCCCCTTCGAAAGCCTTCTGCGTTCCAATCTCCCCGGAAAATATAAGTGCAAAGATGACCGGCAGGATGATGCTTGTAAGCAATGAAATCCTCATCAGCTTGGATCGGCGGATTTTCATTCTTTCTGTACCGATAGCCGTTAATAGTCGATTCATCGATCGTTCTCCCCCTCTGCTCCAATCCGTCTGAGAAAATAAGCCTCCAGCTCCTCTTCCTCCACTTGAAGATGGGTCGGCGGCATGTGCCCTTCCATTAATTGTTTCGCGATTTCATCCGGATTGTCGATCGCAAACGGCTCGGAAAGCTGTAGCAAACCACCTTCAGCCCCCTTCACCGAGTAACCGGCATTCATCAGCTTCATCCGTGCAGCCTCCATGTTGCGTGCGCCAACGAGAAGACGCTTCCGAAGCAATTGCTGCAAATCCCTGACATTCGTTTCCTGAAGCAGCTTGCCTTGATTGACGATGCCGATTCTAGTCGTTAGCCTCGCGACCTCGCTTAGAATATGACTGGAAATAAATATCGTGACCCCGTGATTAAGAGCTAGATCGCGCAGCAGTTCCCTTACTTCTACGATGCCGGCAGGATCAAGTCCGTTCGTCGGCTCATCCAATATAAGCAACTTTGGATTATGGAGCATGGCTTTGGCCAAGCCTAGCCGCTGCCCGTTGCCGAGCGACAACTTGCCGGCTTTGCGGTCGCGATAGGCGGTTAATTGCAGTTTATCCATGACGGCATCAACAGCGCCGCTTCCTTGTATGCCCCGCAGCCTCCGAATAATATCAAGATTTTCGCGAACGGTAAGCTCCGGATAAGAATATGGCGTTTCCACCATATAGCCGACATTTGACCATAATTTATGACTGCCTGCATCTACCCGCTGCCCAAACAGATGGGAAGCGCCGGAATCAGGCTTAATCATACCAAGCAGCATACGAATCGTCGTTGTCTTGCCTGCGCCGTTCAGTCCCAAAAATCCATAAATTTCACCTTTGTCCACATGCAAAGATAGGTCATCTACTGCATGAAATCTRCCAAAATGTTTCGTTAAACGTTCTGTTTGGATAATAGCACTCATTGCTTCTCCCCCTCTATTAAACTAACTAGTTATTTATATTTTATTAAAAATAAAAGCCATCCCTACAAAACAGATGGCTCCATAATGCCATGTATAATCATTTTGGCGATTTGATCGATCGTCTTCTCTCTCGATTGCGGCGTGTCCAGCGAGCCGAGCAGATTTTGATACCGGGAAAACGACTGAATGATCGCCGTTGTCACATGCATGATCATAATCGGGAACATCGCCGGTTCAAAGTCCTTTCGGAGAAGTCCATTCTGCTTCGCGGCTATGGCTAGCTCATGCAGCTCAGTCATATCATCCGGACGATACGTGATTTGATTCCAAGTCTTCCAATCCTCCGCCGACTCCCAAAGCATAATTTTCAAGTATCGCGGGTTCTCCAACAGGAAGTGAAACAATTGCCCGCTCATCGATTCAATAAACTGCCTGAATAGTACAGGATCAGATACGATGTTTTCGTTTTGCAAAAAATGAGCCATTGCCTCCCCCGTCACCTGATCGCCAATCTGGTCCGCACGTTTGACAACCTCCGTATACAAACCCAGCTTGTCGCCAAAATACTGATAGATCAGGCTTTTGTTGTAACCTGACGCCTTCGCAATGCCATCGATACGGGCCGCGGAATATCCGAGCTCGGCAAACATCGCCTCCGCCGCATCCAATATGATTCTTCTCGTTCGGGCCGCATCGTAAGTACGCGTACTGCTTCTCTTATTCTCAGTTGTCATTTCGATTTTCACCGCCTCATTTATAACCAACTAGTTAGATTATAATCATGCCTGATATAAACGTCAAGTTACTCCAAAAATCAAAAACGCCCTTGCCTGCTATAAGAAACAGGAAGGGCGCATCGAATGGACTGTAAACCATTTAATCAAACAAATCGCCGAAGATGTCGAGCACCGTTTTTTGGCGCTTTTTGGAATGCCCGTATTTGTTATAGCCATGCTGATTGTAACCGTATTTATCATAGCCATGCTTGTCATAGCCGCCATGATTATGATTATGGTTGTGATTATGGTTATTGTAGCCTTGCTGCCCGAACGGAGGCTGTTGTCCGCCGCCGAACACTTGAGGTTGGGAACTGCCGTAATTGTTCATTGGCGTCACCTGCGGGTTGCCTGGATGGCCATAGTTAGGCTGATTGTTATATCCGCCTTGCTGAGGAGGTATAGGCTGGCCCTGTTGAGACGGCGTTACGAAAGGATTGCCGCTGCTTACTTGAGGGAAATTTGGCGTTCCTTGCCCTTGCGGCTGATTATTGGTAATGGGCTGATTGGGGCTCGGGTTATTGGCTGCCCATGAACCTGGAGCAGGACCGCTTGTCGGTTGTGCAGGAATTGCGGATGGTCCGCCGAAAGCACCTGCGCCCGCTGAATATTGCTCGAGCCGCTCAACCTCCTGCTTCATATCCTTGACGCCCTGCATGAGCTTATCGAGCTCGCCGCGGTCAAGCCATACGCCTTTGCAGTCTGGACATACATCGATCAACACATTGTCCTTCACAACCTCGCGCATTCTTACATCATTACAAACGGGACATTTCATCCGTCACTCTCTCCTTTAACAATCGATCAGAACTTGCTATGACTCATACTCAGCATACGCACAGCCATTTACAACGTTTCATCTATGTAGCCGTATATGGCGCAGGTCTCTCTTCCGTCGCAAGGGCGATGCTGTAAATACGGCTCAGCTTCACGACACGCCGATTCGGACGGCGCACGACAACGGATGAGTCATCCCAAGCCACAACAATTCCAATGACGTCATTCATCTCAAGCTCATCGCGTACGACGCGAACTTTCTCGCCGCTAAGACGATATTGATTAAGCTGTTCTTCGCTAATCAAGGTAATTCCTCCGATTCGATTGGCCTTCATAGGCAGGCTTCCGTTTATTTGGAAAAACCTCAACGAATGCGCGCAGCACTCCTTGAGGTTCTTTTGTTGTTGCGAGTTATTGTATGCGAGTCTCATTAAGCTTTAACCAACATGCTCCTTGGAATCATTCGTTTCATACCATTCGTCGAGCACGCGCGAGGACATGACACGCTTGGCAATATATTCTGCCTGTTTGTCAGTGAATTGACCGCGCCATTCAATAGACAGCTCATCGGACAGCTTAACGATCGTCAGCAGCTCCGACCAAGCCACGTATCTTTTGTACCAGAAAAATTGCGGATGCTCAATCATATAAGGATATAAATCGTCAAATTCGGTATGTTTGCAATCCAAAGCACGCTCAAAATGAATTTTTGCGTCGTTCAACTTCGCATTCATAAAATCAGTAGACATTTCCCCCATAGCATGTGCCTCCCCTCAGGTCGCTTCTGTATCATTATAAGCCATTTTGCTTTATCGCGAAAGTGCGCATTCGCTGGAACATCTTACTCGAACCTAATTTCACCGTTGTCCAGCGATGAGATTTGAACGAGCGGCTCGACTCTGATGCCTTGCTCTCTAAGCGTTTTTCCGCCTGATTGGAACGATTTCTCGACTACGATTCCGAAGCCGACCAACGTCGCTCCCGAGCGTTCGATAATTTTGATAAGACCGCGTGCCGCATCGCCGTTCGCTATAATATCATCGATGAACAGCACTTTATCCTCTTTGGTCAGAAACTGCTTCGACACCATGATATCGGTAACGATGCCTTTCGTGAATGAAGGAACACGTTCGGTATATGCATCCGGATCGGCGATCAGCGTCTTCTTGCGCCTAGCGAATACGAGCGGAACGCCGAGCACATGCGCCGTAGCGAAAGCGGCCGGAATGCCGGATGATTCAATAGTAATGACCTTCGTGATCTCCTCTTCCGCAAATCTTCTTGCGAATTCTTGTCCCATCTCCATCGTAAGCGCCGGATCAACCTGATGATTAATGAGCGCGTCCATCCGCAGCACATCGTTCGACAACACCGACGACTCTTCCAATATACGTTGTTTCAATCGTTCCATCTTATTTCCCTCCGCCAAAAATCCCTTTTCGATAACGTAACATAGGTCAGGCGGATAGTGCAACCTTCATGGCAGGTTACATAGTAAACCTATCGATTTTACGATCTACATGAGGAATATATTCCAAAAAGGTGGGCAAAAAGAGAAACTTTTTCCTATTTTCGAGCGTCTTATTCATGTAGATAGAAAGGACTGAATGCCATGAAACCACCTAGAGTAGAAACACCTGTACTTGCGAAACTAGCTGCAGCAGCCGTATTCGCATTCCTTGTGGCTGGTTGTCAAAGCCAGGCTGAACCTTCAACACCACCTGTCTCTGAATCAGCGGATGTGCAGCCGCTTCAAGAAGATAATAACGCGAACAGCCCCCAGAAGACGTATCTGGAGGATGAACATAATCAGGTTACGTCCGATGTGCCGAGCCCAGGCAGCGCAGGTAAAGAAAACCATACTCCCRGCGAGGCATCTGCGCTCCATAGTGACGAGCCTGATAAGGCTATCGTGAAGACGGAGAGCGAGGGGCAGCACTGGAATCCATCAATTCCGAAGCTTGTCGGAATTGGCATAGATGATTCCGATGCCGAGATGACCCATTTATTCGGAGAGCCGATGGACAGCTACATCCTTGAAGAAGGAGAAGAATCCGTCACCGTCAATGAGTATGAAGGGTTCGCTGTAGGTATTAACGGATCGCATTCTGTGCAGTATATTGAAGTATTCAACAGCCACATACCAGCTGGGCTTAGCGGACTTGCGGTTGGCGACAAGCCGGACACAGCTATTTCTTATCTTGGCAAGCCCTCCACCCAGACCGAATACTTGCTTACATACGAAGCGGATGGCGCAATGCTGAAGATTGACATCGATCCCGTGCTGAACGGCATCGTTTCCATAAAGCTGCTTGCTGCTGCAGACGACTAGGACCAGCTTTGAATACATAATCCAATCAATGATATAAGCAAAATAGGCAGCGTCAGGACGATACCGTATTTCGTATATTCCTTCCACCCCACTTCGACGCCTCCCCGCCTCACTAACTGCATCCAGAGCAATGTGGCGAGTGAGCCAATTGGCGTCAGCTTAGCGCCGACGGACGTGCCGATCAAGCTTGCATAAGGCAAGTAGTCGGGTCCGTTCACGCCTTCTATCGCAAGCGACGAGATGAGCACTGCCGGCAGATTGTTAATCGCAGAAGCCAGCAAGGCGAATATGAGCCCGGAACCGTAAATGCCGACCCATTCATGCTGTTCCGCCGCCAGCGTCAGCAACGAAGGAAACCAAGCGACTGCCCCGTGCACATGAAGACTGTATACGACCAAATTCATCGACAAGGCAAATACAATAATAAGCCAAGGCGCTTGCAGCACCGTTTGCTTGAATGGAGCTCGTCCCGCTCCGGCCGAGGCAGCCCATTGGACCGCTGCGCAGCCAAGCGCAATAGCCGCAACAGGAACTCCTAGTCTCTCCGAGCCTAAATAACCGATCATCATGAGAACGATGATGACCCAAGACAGACGAAACACTCTTTTATCTCCAATAGCAGACGCTGGCTTCGGAAATGTATCCGGTGTCAGATGATCTCCTTCACCCCCTACGATTCCCTTACGCAGGATGAACGCCGTGACGCCTATGGTAGCCGCTATAGCAAGCGCACCCGGCAGCAGCATTCTCGATGCATACTCCCCAAAAGGAATATTGAAGAAATCCGCCGTTAATATATTCGTTAGATTGCTCATCATGAGCGGAGCGCTTGCCGTATCGGCCATTAACCCGATTCCGAGCAAATAAGCAAGCCTGCCTCCGCGCGTAAGACGCAGCAGCGCCGTCACTTCGAGTACGATCGGCACCATAATAAGGATCGTACCGTCGTTGTTGAAGAAAATCGTAATCATCGCAGCCAATAGTGACAGGCAAATAAATAATACAATTTTGCGATGATGAAGACGGTGAACGATATGAAGCGCAGCCCATCGGAAGAAGCCGTTCTGATCAAGCAATGCCGTGAAAATCATAATACCGATTAACGAGAACGTCGCATTCCATACGAAACCCCAAATATAAGAAGCATCCTCTAGCTTCAATAAGCCTGCAACGAAGAGCAGGATAGCTCCCGCAAGYGCGAAAAATGCTTCGTTAATTCCTTTTGGCTTAATCAAAATGAGGATGAGTGCCGCTATAAATACGGCTATAGCAATTGCCATGGTCATGATTGCGGTTCCTTTCTAGCAAATATGTCATGCCTGTCCTCCTTGCGACATAACTTCTTAATAGAGAAGTTTGTTGCCGATTGGAGGAAGGTAGACGATGTGGAAGCGTACAGGCAAAGTACTGCAGATCGCTTCAACCTATGTAGGTACGATTGTAGGAGCAGGCTTTGCATCCGGTCAAGAAATTTTGCAGTTTTTCACCCGCTTCGGCTATTACGGCACGTTTACGATTGCGATTGCGACGATGCTGTTCATCTGGCTCGGCGCGAAAATGATGCTGATCGCAAGCGAAATAAACGCCAAATCGTATGAGGATCTCAATAAGGCGCTGTTCGGCGACAAATACGGTCGATGGATCAGCCACTTCATGCTCGTCGTCCTCATGGGCGTAACCGCCGTCATGCTCGCTGGAGCCGGCACCATCTTTTATGAGCATTGGAACATTTCCTACCAGTCAGGCCTGCTCATTACGGCCGTCGCTTGTTATTTCCTGCTGCGCAAAGGGATGAAAGCGATACTGACGGTTAATTCCATCGTCGTTCCGCTAATGCTCATCTTCACGGTATTCGTTATGTTCGATACGTTCCGCTCTCCCGGTGCGGACAAGTTCCTTACGCTGGCAAGCGATTATTCACCGTTGGCGGCATGGTCGGCGCCATTCTTGTATGCCGCGTTCAATCTGACGATGTCCCAAGCCGTTCTCGTGCCGCTGGGGGCAGAAGTAAAGGATCGGAAGACGATTATTGCCGGTTCTTGGGTCGGCGGGATCGGGATCGGCTTCATGCTGCTGGCCGGACATATCGCCTTATCGGTCCATATGCCCGGCATCCAGCAATTCGCTATACCGATGGGCGGCATAGCAAGGCAGCTCGGAAGCAGCGTACAATTTATTTATGTTTTTCTTATTTTTGCCGAGATCTTCACGACGCTTATCGCGGATATATATGGTCTGACGCTTCAACTGCAGGAACGGATGAAATGGACTCGCGGCGCGCTAACGATAGTCGTCCTCGCCATCTGCTATGTCGCCAGCCAGATCGGCTTCGGCACGCTCCTATCGACGCTGTATCCGATTTTCGGCTTAATCAGTCTTGGTTGGCTGTTTCTCATCATTCGCAGGCAAGCGCAAGCGTGACATTGGGAGTCGGTGTTGGCGATTAATTAGCAACAGAACTAAGCTCAACAAGCGAAGTTTCGCTGCCGTATTCTAGCAGCGCATCGCGCACATGCTCATGGCAGGTCATTACGATGACCTGCCTTTGCTGTGACAGTTCGGCAATAAGCTTCGCTGCGGCACGCAGCCGATCCTTATCGAAGTTGACGAACACATCGTCAAGCAGCAGCGGCAGCTTCACGTTATGCGAGGCTTCCTCCGCTAAAGCGAAGCGCATCGCTAAGTAGACTAGCTCAGCCGTGCCGCGGCTCAGCAGGTTGCTGTCAATAATACGGCGATCGGCCGTCTCCAGCCTTATCCCCGTCGCTCCTGGATGACTCAGCACCCTTATATATTTACCGTCCGTGAGTGTCTCGATCAGGCTTGAGGCATGACGCAGCACGACAGGCTGACGCTCCTCCTCATAGATGCGTTTCGTCCGGCTAATCAAGGCCGCGCTTACGGCAAGCATCGCATACCGCTCGGCATCGCCATCCAACTGCGCTAAGAGCTGCTCTCTGTCGGCCACCAGCCGCTGACGCTCCTTCGTTTGCAGAAGCTGATCGATCGATTGACGCAGCCGCCCTTTTTGCTCCAGCTGGTCCTTCTGCTGCGATTCGAGCTGCGCAAGCTCATGCACCGCTTCGTCATGGAGCGCGCGCAGCTGCTCCTCGTCATAGCTGTACAGCAGCTCTTCAAGCTCTGCCAGCCGCTGCTCGCTGAGACCGGCTGTCAGCTCGAGCTGCAGCTTGTTCAGCGCGAGCTCGAGGTCGGCGAGCGTACTGAGATGAAGCAGCGCCTCTTCGTACGCTGCTTCGCTTGGCAGGTCCGCTTCATGCAGCAAAGCTTGCATGAGCGGACGAAGCTCCGCGAGCGAGGATTCGATGCGAGCTATGTTATGCAGCAGCTCTTCTTGCTGCTGCCGGGCGCGAAGCGCCTGTTCCTTGGCGGCGGCATGACGGCGCGTCTCGGCCTGCAGCAGTCTCAGGCCGAGCGCCGGATCTGCCGGCAGTTGCCCTGCTGCGTCAGCGAACGCTGCGCAAAGCTTGGCCGCTTGCGCCTCGAAAGCGGCGAGCTGCTGCGTGACGGCGGCTTGCTTCGCCGTCAGCTTGTCATATTGGCGCAGCCGCTGCATCGCTTGCTCGGCAAGCTCGATTGCTTCGAGCGCCGCCGTCTGCGACATATGCGGCGGCAGCGCCCGCACCTCCAGCCAGCCGCGCCACTCGGCAACGGCTGCTTGCTTCGATAATGCAGCTGAGGCGGCTGCCTTGCTGCGTTCGTTCAATTGCTCGCGCAAGCGGGCGAGCTTACGCTCTTGTTCGCCCTTATTGCTTTCTAGCCGCTCCGTTGCCTGAAGCTTCTCCAGCCTTGCTTCAACAGCGGCATGCAACCCGCTGCGCAGCCGTTCTGCAGCCAATGTCTGCTCTGCCGATCGACCCTCTGCTTGGCTCGCGGAGGATAACAAAGCTGCCGCCGCGTGCTCAGGTTCGCGCACCACAGCGGCAAGCGCAGTTACGAGCTGCTGCTCCCGATCCCGAAGAAATGAGTCATTCGGGTATCGACCGGATGATCCTGCGCTGCGACCGCCGCTGCGTGAACGCCTGTCATTAGGCTTCTGACTTCTTCCGAATGCCAGAACCATGAGGACGAGTGCGACGATTGCCAGCACGATTGCGGCAATCCAGCCAAACCCGCTGCCGCCTTCCGCACCGCTACCTGCGGCGACAATGCCAAGCGCCACCGCAGCTCCGCCCGCTCCTGCCGCTCCAGCCCATACGGGCCCAGCTCCGCCTCGGCCCGCTGCCGCGCCGCGCAAAGCCGACGGGTCTATCCCGTCGGCCTCAGCGGCTGCGGCAAGACGCGTCCGCTCGAGCTCCCACTCGCGGAAAGCCAAGTCCAGGGCGTTCCACGCCCCACGAAGCGCTTCCCGCGTACGCGGCAAAAGCGCGAAGCCGCCGGCCGCCTGCTCGCCATCCGCGGCCGCTCGTTCGAGCGCCGCCTCCGCTTCGCCGAGCGCGCTCTCCACCTCGCGCTCTTGCCGCTTCAGCGCTTCTTGCTCCGCGGCGACCCGCTCTTCGCCGCGCATACGCTCTTCCTCCTGCTGACGCAGGCCGCGAATATAATCGCGGTCGGCAACCGTCACGCGGAGCTCGCGCAGCTGACGCTCCGTCCACTCCGGCGCGATGCTGCCCAGCAGCCCGCCTATCGCTTCATCATGCGATTGCAGCTCGGCTCGCAGCTCGGCCAGCTCCAGCTTAAGCAGTCGATAGCCTTCCGCCGACTGCACCATCGCTTCCGTTTCATCGGCGGTATCAATCAACGCTTGATCAAATTCGATCGCTTCAAGCTGCTTTTCCGTTATATACATTTGCTGCTTATAGCGCTCCAATTCGGATAAGCGCTCCGTCCTCAGACGCGACAGCTCACGCCAACTGCGCTCCGACTCGGTGTTTATCCGCGCTGCGTAATCGAACCGCTCGCGCTCCATGAGCAGTTGCTGCTTCTGCAGCCAGCCCGCCCTCGAAGAGCAAGCTTTCGCAAGCAATTGCTGCTTGGAAGCCAGCTGTGGAAGCGCTCGATCCCGCTCCGCGATCTCTTCCTCCAACCTCTCCGACTGGTGAACAAGCGAATTGTAGGCATCGATGGAATCCTCATGCTTGCGCAGCGCGGCTTCGATCTGTTCCAGCTCCTTAAGCTGCTTGTTCATCGATTTCGTCGAGCCCTTAGGCTTGAACAGCTCCTCCATCTCATCCCGCAGCTTTTTCTCGGCCGCAGCGATAGACTTGCCGTTATCCCAGCCCGCTTGATACAAATATTGACCAAGCTCCTCGCCGGACAAAGCTCCGACCTGCTGAAGCTCCGATAAAGTCACGGCGAACAATTGTCGATACATTCGATCGCCGATACCGCCTAAATAACGCCTCTCCAGCTCCGCTTGCAGCAACTGTACGCCTTCTGCCAGCCCGCTGTTGCTGCCAGCCTCCGCATTAAGCTCTCGCAGCGACAGCTTCCCTGAACCGTCCGTCGCATAGCGCTGAATGACATACGAGCTGCCCATCCCGTCACGCCAGAACAGACGGCCGCCATGTCGGCCGCCGTTCACCGGCTCCTGCCGCTCGGGAGCCTGTGCCGAGCCTCGGTTCGCGAAGCCGTACAGCATCGTCCGAATGAAGCCGAATACGGTGCTTTTGCCTGCTTCGTTCGGTCCATATAGAATGGTAACGGGAGCATCTAGATCGACCTTTGCGTCATGCAATTGGCCGAACCCGTCGATCTCAGCCTCCACAAGCCTCATTGTTATCCCCCCTCTAGCTGAACTGCCTTCAGCCCGGCCGAAGCGCTCAGCTCCTATCCATTCCCGCGCTCCTCTTCCGCAATAAGTCCAATCACATGCTCGCGCGATCGCTCCAGCCATCGCTCAGGCAGCTCTTCCCACTTGCTTCGCAGCAGCTTGCCCAGCTTCTGATTTCCCGCCATCACCTGGACAGCCTCTTTCGCGAATGACCGCCAGCTCTCGTCGCTGGACGTAAGCTGAGCGCTTAATCGGCACAGCTCACCGGCGAAGCTGTCCTCCTCTGCTATCTTCATCCAATCCAGCTCGGAGGCAGTCATATTGTCGAGTTCATATACCCAAATCATTCGATCGCCGCTCTCCTCGCTTAACTCCTGAAGCTGTCCTAGCAGCGCAGCGATAGCCTGCGGATCTGATAGTTGCCTATGAAGCGGACCTCGCCCTGCGAGCTCCAATCGAATCATTACAGAGCGCCCTTCCGCATCCAAACCAAGCCTAGTCATCGTCGCTTCAAGCTGCTGCAGCAGCTCATGCTCCGATGGGATGCCGGCAATTGATACTTGCTCGTCCAGCCAACGCACATCGTCCAGCGGCGTGAACCTAAGTTCTACCGCTCCCGCTGCCGTAACATCCACGATATAGCAGCCCTTCTGCCCGGTCTCACGCGGGTTTCTGCCCTGCGTATTGCCCGGATAGACGACATGCGGGTACTCATGAAGCACTTTGCGGTGATGAATATGTCCCAGCGCCCAATAATGGAAGCCTGCATTACTCGTAAGCTCGTCCAAAGTACAAGGCGCGTAGGGATCATGTCCGTTATCTCCGCCTACGTTGCCGTGCAGCATGGCGATGTGGAACGCAGCTCCTGGCATTGACCGATAACGAATCGCTAAATTTTCCGTTACGCTTCGGAAGCCGTACGAAATACCGTAAACAAAAGCAGCCAGCTCACCATCTCTTCGGTAAGCCGGCTTATGCTCGATATGATCTGCGCCAAATATATGTACATTCGAGGGCAGCTTAAGCTCTGCCCTTGCCCCGCTAAGCGGATCATGATTGCCATGAATAACGAATACGGCGATGCCATGAGCGGCAAGTCGCTCCCATTCGCGTACAAGCCGCAACTGAGCGCGAAGCGAGCGATCGGCTGCATCGAACAAATCGCCTGCCAGCACGATAAAATCCACCTTCTCGTCAACTGCCGTATCCGTTAACTGGCGCATAGCTGCGAATGTCGATTCGGTTAGCCTTTCCCGAAGCGCTTCCGGCGCCTTGGCCAAACCTTTGAACGGACTGTCCAAGTGCAAATCCGCTGCATGAATGAATCGAAACGGTACTGCCATGAACTCAATCCCCGCCTCTGTCTCTATATTAGCCGAACTGGTTTACTCCGGCTTCAGGTTTGTATACACTTTCTTGAGCTGTGAAATGACCCGTTGCAAGGAGTATACTTTTTTGGCTTTGTCCCAGCCTGCACGCGCTAGGTTATAGCGGTAGGTAGGATCTGTTACGACCTTCTCCAGCGCATCGGCAAGTGCCAGCGGATCTTCCGGCGGTACGAGCAGCCCGTTGACGCCGTCATCGATTTGTTCAGCGATACCTCCGACATTCGTTCCGACTAGGGCCAGCCAGCATAACGCCGCCTCAGCGAATACAGAGCCGAACGCCTCCGCCCGTGACGGCAGAACGAATACATCAAAGAACGGCATGAACTCTTCCGGGTGAAGCATATAGCCGTAAAAAATAATATCGTCGTACAAGTCCAGCTCCACCGCGAGCGCCTCCAGCTCCTCGCGAATCGGTCCGTCGCCGATAATATGAAGCACGAACGGATTTCCTCTGCGCTTTAGCTCGGCGCAAGCCTTCAACAAAATATCGAGTCCTTTTGCCGGCACGAGCCTGCAGACCGTAATTAGCTGCGTCACTTCATTTTCATGCGCGCTCGGCCTGAATCGTTTCTCATCGAAACCGTTCGGTATCACCTTTATAGCCTCAGGGTGTTTAACTTGCGGCGCAATATAGGAGCGGAACGACTCCGATACGGTCAACAGCTGATCCGTCTTCGCTTCCAGCTCCCCATATATTTTCATTAAAAATTGATGCTCCGGTCCACCCTCTTCRATTCTCCCATTCAAAATAAGCTCGCGCTCATAACTCGAGTGAATTGTCATCGCAACCGGTGTATCCGGGAACACCTGCTTCATGACGAGAGCTGCGATCGGATGATGCGCATGTATAATATCAAACGAGCGATTAAGACGAAGCCGTGTCCACCATACGTAATCGCGATACGTTTGAATGTATTTGTCGACCATTGCATTACCGCTGAATTCCGTCCAATCGAACGTTTGGAAAACAACTTCCTCTTGCCCCTTGCCTCTTACCCGCTTAGGCAGCGAGAACAACTCCATCTGCCAACCCAGCTTAATGAATCTTTCCTGTATATAAGGGACCATCGATGACACCCCGCCCGGCTGTTCCGGGGGGAAAAACAAAGCTTGCAATATATTCATGTGTCCCACACTCCTTCTTCCTGCTTCATACCCGTTTATGCTCGGCGGACAATGTGCCCAAAAAGCTTTTCCGTCACCGTAAAACATGATATATTAGAACATATGTTTCTGTAAAGCTAGTACATAACTACTTGATAACGAGGTTTAGACATGACAATTATTCAATGGCTTACGGGACCTAACGGACAGCTATTCTCTTCGGCGGCTGTCATCATTATTCTTATTCTTATGCTCTTTATGTCCATTAAGCTTTACGTCAGCTATCGTAACAAAGGCATCTATAAGTGGCTCACAAGCGCAATTCCGCTCATCATAGCCGAGCAAGTATTGCTCATTCTGCTCGCGTATCCCGGTTGGTCGTTATCACCATGGGTCTATCTAACCGCGACGGTGCTGCAAATCATTTCATTTATTATTATAAACTTTGTTTTCATGAAATTATATACTCATCGTTCCGCTCAGCTTAAAGTAATTCCTTTCATTATTATGATTATGTTAACGATCGTCATAGCAGGCGTTCAGTACGCAATTAATCCGTTCACGCCAGGAGCAGTTCCGGCCGGCTCGATACTGACCTTTCCGGCGCTTGATTTCTATGCCGTTATCGTGACGTTCATCATTCTGCTTGATACGCGCGGAGCCGAGATGAATGCGAAGTATAACGCAAGCCTTATTGTTTTCTTTATCTACGAGCTTTCTCGGCTTGCTGACAATTATTTGTTCCAAGGCTCGCTGTCATGGCTCATTCTGCTCAGCCATCTGCTGCCGATCATCTATTATACGATATTATTTTTATTGCTCTTTGATTGGGTTATTGATCGGCTTATCTCGACCTATCAATCCTCTGTTGTAGACGGCCTGACCGGGCTTTACAACCGGCGCCATTTCTCGGTCAGGGCGCAGAAGCTGCTCGCCCAGAACCGGCCAATGGCTATTATCTTCTGCGATATCGACAACTTCAAGAAGCTGAATGATACGCATGGCCATCACAAGGCTGACGGCGTACTGAAGCAAGTAGCCGAGATCCTTAAGGAAGAAACGAGCGGCATCGGCTCAGCCGGGCGTTACGGCGGCGAAGAGTTGCTGGCTTGCATGACCGCAGACAAAGTTAAACCGGAGATCGTCGCAGAAGCAATCCGCAGACGCGTCGAGCAGGAGACGATGGTTACCATCAGCGTCGGCGTCAGCACGAATAAAGAAGGCAAGGAAGTCCAAGAGCTTGTTAAGCTAGCCGACGAGGCCATGTACCATTCCAAGACAACCGGCAAAAACAAAGTAACGATGTTCAAAGCGATCTCATCCGCATCCAAAAAATCAATCTAATCCAGCAGAAATCCCCGCCTTCGCGAATACGCAGAAAGCGGGGATTTTTTTTACGATGAATCTATTTTGGATTTTGGATTCGTTTTGCAATCGTGATACGATTACGAATAGATTATGGATTCAGAATACGCACCTATTGGAGGATTAAACGATGACACATGATTTGAGCGGCATCCAAACAGCCAAGGGACTGGATATGCTGAAGCATGTCCGTACCATTTGCAATCCGCTTCCCGAAGTAACGGAATTGATTGACGGCCACGGCCATACAACCTTCAAAGTGAAAGACAAATCGTTCATCATCATGAGCGATCATGGCATAACCTTCAAATCGGACTTAAGCAATCAGGAAATATTGCTCCAAGAGGAACGCTTTTTCAAACCCGCTTATATCGGCCATCGCGGCTGGGTCTCGATCAGCGACCCCGAGGATTGGCAAGAGATGGCTATTCTATTGAAAGAGGCCTACATGCATGCCGCCCCGAAGCGCCTGTTGAAGCAGCTGTTAGAAACCGAGTATTAAAGGGAGGTTGATGCGATTCGTACACCTTATATTTAAGCCAATTTTACCGTGCCGCCGCTCTTAACCTCGATGATCTGCCCGTCTACGCTTAGCCATACGTTCATTGCCGACGCATTATAAACAAAGCTCATATCCGCTGAAAATTTCAACAAGCGATACGACTTCATATAATCGACGATTTCCATATTCGTAGCGTACCAGATGTTGTCTTGGCCCGATATTCGCTCGCAGAAGCTTTCAATCAATTCCCAATTGTTATCGTTGTCGAATTCATAGCTATGTCCCCAAACGTACATCAAATATAAATATTGGGATTTATGAAGACCCATGAATGCATCGGTTYTCTCCAGCAAGCGGTCGTTATGATGGCAGGTCGGCTGCCACTCATGCCAGTCGTCGGGTATGCCGAATCCGCCCGTCGTCTGAACCGTTCTCGCATATTCGATTCCCAAATAAGGCAACATCCCTTTAATCTCTTGGTTAAAAGAGCCGTTTGGGTAAGACATTCCTCTGACGGTATAACCGGCGAGCCGCTCCAGCTTTTTCCGGTCTTCGATGATTTCATGCACAAGCTGCTCTCTTGGAATACGCGCGATCGTTGGATGGGTCAGCGTATGGGCAGATACCTCATGACCTTCATACAGATTCGCGGCTTCCTCTTCGGAAATCCGGTTTCCATTCCCGAACAACCCGCCGTTCAAGTGAAACGAGCCTTTAATGCCGTAACGGTTAAATAGAGATATCAGCCTGCGGTCGGCCGTCGTACCGTYGTCGTAGCTCATCGTTAGCGCCTTGTGCTTCCCACCCGGGAAACATAACAATACGTTGGGCATGCGTTAAATCCTCCTATTTGTTCATCTTCCTTACGCGGAGCCGAATACTTTCAAATTCGCATACTCCGCTATAAATGGAGCCATCTGGCGAAAGCCGATCTTGCCCGCCCCGAGCAGCGGACCGAAGGTAGCGCCGTTATCCTCCCATGCGAGAATAGGCAGACCGTTAATCGTAAAATCGATTCGCGGTCCCCGCTTCAGTAGCAGCATCTCGTAAGAGGAATGGCAATCCAAGACGGAGGGCAGCGGATCAGCTCCTTGCACCGTTAGATGAAACCCCCGGCTTTTGCGCAGATTGCAGGTGTGAAATTGTCTTTCCTCGGCCCATCGCCTGCGATAATACGATAAATGAAATGCGTTGATATCGCCACTGTGATACTGATCATATATGCCAGAGCGAGGCATTAACGACGGATCGAATAGGTCGATACCGCCCGCGCCGCTAGCGGCAAAAAACAGAATCGCCAACCCCGGCTCCCGGATCGGCCGGAATTGCCATTCGACGGCCATGTCCGCCGGAAAGTCGTGCGGGCACCAAAGCACGAAATTCGCCTTTTGCCCTTCCTCCGCGTCTCTTGCGCTCYCCAGCCGCAGCCGCCCCAACGGAAACGACATAGCTGCTTCCCCTTCCATCCGGAAGTCGGCCAAGTCTGCCGGAGCGGCAAGCGGATTATGATAGAGCAGCTGCCACTCCGGCGGGATCATCGGACCGTCTCCGCTTCGCCGACAGGCAGCCATTCCGGAATCAGCTCGAGGCTGATAATCGTATTAAGCGACCATTGCGCGGCTTCGTTCGTGTTGATCCAATCGATCTCGCTTAAGGAGTCGACATACGTCACCGTTTCCGCCTCCTTCCGCAAATCTGTCTTGGCGAACGGATTGTCCAGCAGCACGGACCACGAATGCTGCGCCGTCCATTCGTCCTGTCTGTAATAAGCACCGAATGCCGCAATCGCAATGCTCAGTACTGGATGATGGAAGCTGTCATGGCTGATCGCTCCGCCCGTTATGAGGTCCTTCCGCTCCTGCGGCAGGTTGTAATAGATGCCGAAGTCGGCCATCATCGCTTCCCAGTGCGGATCCTTAAGCATTGCGGCCAGCTCGAACCATATTTGCGGCGCGCCCATGCAGATCGCGAGGTGGCGGCCCCAGTTATCGTCGCCAAGCGGCGTAAGCTTGCTCGTGCGAGGATCATAGCCGTATGTCGGTCCTGAGATCAGTCCGTAATTCGCATCCTTGACGCACTCGATTCCCGTTACAATTTTGTCCCGGTAAGCCGTATCTTCGAACCGCTCCCATCTCGTCATCCAATTCGAGCTGAATGCGGCCCAGTCCGGACCGATTCGGATATGCGTAGGATGTTCGTCCTTCGGAAAATAAGCACGCATCGGATCGAGATTGACCGTCGAGAAATCGGCATCCTTCACCTCGTCCATCAAATCGCCGATCCGCTCATCCGCGGTCAAATAATAATAGTAGCGGTGAAGACCGGCCATCGCGATCCGCGCCTCCTTGCAGCCGCAGCCCCAGTGGACGACGTTATGCCGGGAGCCTAGACCGGCATATTCCCCGAAATGATAGACATCTACTTCGCTTGTATGTCTGGTCATCGCTTCCGCAAGCCTGAACAAGTCGCCTCGTCCCGAACGCAGGAACATGACCCATAACCACATATTCGGTACAAGCTCGGTGTTTTGCCAAGCGCAGCCCCCGAGATCGTAGTTCCATACATGTCTGACCGGATCGTAGCTATGCATGAAATCGCCGTAATCCCAGAAGCCATACCATTTGCGCTGCTCCACTTCGGACATGTAGAAGGACGCGATGCCGTCCAGCCGCTCCTCCAGCATCGCTTTGGCCGGCGTGCTTCTGTCCGGCATGCTCCACAAGCCGAATGCACGCACTTCATGGAAGTACTCCGGCTCGCATACGAGCAGCGGCTCGGCATCCGCATGCTCCTGCATCGCCCTTAGCCGATCCGGAGAAGGCGTTTCCTCTTCGCACCATACCGTCAACTCGCTCGTATTGGCGATACCGTAAGGCGTTGCCCGCAGCTCCTCCGCGCCTTCGTAAGATGACTCCACATGCGTCTTCGTATCGTAATGACGCAGATCCATCGCCTCTCCGTCCGGCGACCAGAACCATGCGGTGAGGGACGCTTCGCTWCCCGCCGTTCCGTGAATGTCCAAGCCCGACGGATGCTTCCGCCAGAAGTCGCGTACGCCGACTGCAAGCCCCCCGCCTTCGCCGCCTGCGTAACCAAGGCCGCCTGCCCGCCTGCCTTCGGCTGATTTCACCCAACAGCATTGCGCCTGCGTGCGCTTCCAGATGCCGTAATGATCGGCCGATCGCTGCACCAGCTTGTAATCGTCCCATACGGCCGAGTCGTCAAGCAGGCCGAGAAAATAACGATCCTCCTCGGCGTCGAACTCGACTGGCACGCCTTGCGTCTGCCGTTCGAACAGCTCGCGGTATTTTCCCTTCGTGCGCCTCGTATGCAGCGTCTTCGGCGATTCGCTGAAGAAGCCTCTGTCTCCCGCGAGTCTTACGTGGCGGTTGTATAATGGCCCCCTCATCGGTACCGCGAACGAAATGCCAAGCGCTTTAATAAAATCCTCGTTTGGATTGCCGTCATAATGGAACGTATGAACGACACGGATCGTCCCGAGTCCGGCATAGAAATATAAACGCAGGGAGAACGGCAGCCACTCTCTGCCGGAGTTTCCGCCGCGGTGCTTTCCTTCCAGCTTCACGACCGCCCTGACCGGACCGTTTTGCTCAACCGTCACGCTGCGGATGCGCCCTTGGAAAGGTTCTTGGCGGATCGTTGTCGCGCCCGAAACGCCGTTTCGGCTCTCCTTAATCGATATAAGCGTTGCGCCGCTGCAGATTTCGCTGCCGCTTCGCACGATGCTTTCGATGAGATTGTTACCTTGCTTGCGTATCGTACAGCTCATCACTCCCGTATCAAGCAGAATCGTCTCCTCCGTCTCGCTCACTTTGACGCATGCTGGTCCGGAAGCACCCGCTCCCTTTGTAACCCGGTAACCGTCCTGCTGCTCGCTCGGCAGCGCTGCCGCATGGGCGGACCACTTGACGCTGCCGTCCGGCCAATAAGCAGCCGGCCAGCTTTGCATCGCGACCGGACCGCTGCCGTCCGCGGCGTGCAGGGCAAGCTGTTCGTCCCGGCGCAGCTCGCCCTCCTTCCATGGAATTCCCCACGTAACTCCGGCAGCTAAAGCCGCCGGCTCGTTAAGCCAACGAAGCTTGATAGACAATGGCGATGACAATCGAATCAGCCTCCTCGTTCCCCTAAGCATATGTGTACAACCTACGGTCATCGTATAGCGGCTCGCGATTGCCGGCAATTAGACATTATTGCTTGCAGAACGAATCGGCGCTTGCACATTTTGTCCCCGTTTGCACTATATTGTCCGCCAGTACCTATGACTGGCTAAGCTCGCGGTAGCGGCTTGGCGTCATTCCTTCCAGCTTCTTGAATATGCGATTGAAGTAGCTGTGCTGATAGCCAACCTGCTCGGCGACGTCGTTGATTTTGAGCCCCGATTCCCGCAGCAGCTCTTTCGCCTTTTCCATTCGCAGACCCGTCAAATAATCGATGAAGTTTTTGCCCGTTACCTGCTTAAACGATTTGCTTAAGAAAAACGGGTTCATCCCGATATGATCCGCGCAGTGGTCGAGCGACACGTCCTTCATGTAATTTTGCTGCAAATACACCATCGCTTGCTCGATCAGTCGTTTCACCTGATAATCCGAACGGTTKCCGAGCTCCCCTAGAAAAGGCGCGCATACTTTATTTTGGAACCAGGCGAGAATGAGCTGCGGCTCCCTGATTTGCGACAGCTGCTCGTACATATTGACGCATCTGAACAAGCGGTTCGGCTGAATGCCGGATACCATGATGGCATGCTGCACGCTGCCGAGCAAATGCAGCATGCCCTGCTGAACGTCGACCGCCTTCGCACCCGCATGCGACAAAGCGGCTAGAAAAGCGCTCAGCAGCTCATAAGCATCGCTTTCCTGGCCTGTGCGCAGCGCCTGAATGAACTCCCGCTCGAGCGCAAAAGGATAGGCCTGCTCGGCCGCTCCTTCTCCGACCGCATGCAGCCGGCTCATCGCGATCATTTGATTTTCGTTATTGAAATAACGCTGATTGGCGGCATGCTTGACCTCTTCGAACGCCAGAGGAATTTGAGCAACGGCATCCGACGGCTCGCTGATCGCAATCGTCAGCCGCATATTCAGGATGGAATTGACCGCATGGGTGAGCTCTTCGCCGAACAGGGCCAGCTCCTCCTCGCAGCTATCATCCTTTGGCGCAATGACGAGAAGCCCCGCGGCAAGATCATGGAAATTAATCGCTTTGCTTTGCTCGAAATGTTTGGCGGCAAACTCCTCGATCATATTTACCGCGGCGAACGTCACGAGACCTTCGTCCCCGTATTTGAATTTCCCTTCCAAGCTCGCAATGCCGGTCAACTGCACGTATATGACGATAAAACGATGGTTGCTTACGTCCCATTTGTACCTTCCCATCCGCTCGAGCAGGTCCTCCTCCGAATACGCGTACAGGTAGCCTTGCAGCAGTTGATGAAGAAAGCTCTCCTTCACGTATGGAAGCTGTTCGGACAACCTCGTATGGAGCTCCGTGCTTTCGCGGTTCAAATGGTTCCATTGCCGCTCGATTAGCGAAAATTCGTCCCCAGGGTCATCCGCAAGAGTTTTCTCTCCAAGCAGGACGTTCATAAGCCGCTTGACCGGCGAATAGATGGTGCGCGACGCAAACCAGGCAAGGACTGCCGCGATCAGCAATGCGCTTAAGCTAACCGTGAAGATAAGCTTCGAAATAAAGACGACCGGMGCGGTGATGCTCGATATCGGCGAAGCGGACACATAGGTCCAGCTGTCTGCAATGCGCGAGAACTTGCCGTAGGTCACCGTGAACGTAGCTCCGTTCCATTGGAGCAGAAACGAATCCTCCGTCTTGCCTCGCTCAGCGATTGCTTCTTTCAGCTGCTCGACGAACGCCGATTCGGAGTCACTTTCGCCGGTAGACGCAAACAAACTGCCGTTATCCTGCAGGAGAAAGGTCTTGCCGCCGTCATACGGCGTCATCGTGCGAAGCATATCGCCTACTTTTTCGTTGTCCAACCTAATATACAGCGCGCCAAACGGATTTAGACTTCCGCCCGGAATCTGATGAACGAGCGTCAGCTCTTTCGACTGGGGACGCTGGGCATTAAAGGACATGTCCGTCCAATACGCCACTTTGCCTGATTGAAGCAAGCTGTCGTATGTCGTTTTCTCTTGCTCGGAGGAAATCATGCCGTATTCGGGATCGAACAGGACGGGCTGCCCCTCTCCGCCCAGATATAGACCGACCAGCTTATTCATCGTATTCGAGCCTTGCATAACGAGCAGCGTCTTGGTGATGTCGCGCGCCTTCTCGAAATCCTGGATAAAATTGCGGCTGGAAAGGCTGTAATCGAATTTCGTGTCGAACGCCCAATGCGACAGCATGAGCTCCAAATTCGTCAGTTGCGCATCGATGTTGCGAGCTCTCTGATCGATCTGCTTGTTATGCATCTGCAGCAGCTCGCTCTTCAGCTTGCCTCCCGCCATCCCGTACACGAGCGCGCCGGTGATGAGTCCTGGAATGCTCGTCACGATCAAGATCATAATCAAACTTTTGCGATAAAAGCTTCCCTTCGTTGTCCCCTTACCGCTGTTTCTTTGAAAAAACTTTCGTAACCTTTCAAATCGCATATTCTCACCAACCGACTTCAAAATGGTGTTACGCGCATCGCATGTTTCCATATGTAAACGCATTCAATTCTATGTTCAAGAATAAACCGCAGTTGCCCTCGAGAACAAGTCCTTATTCTTGAAGACGAAGAAATGATTCCCAAGCACTACGGCAATAGACAGAGCCCCGGATGCTTGCTCGCCGGACTCTGTCTATGAGTCGATTGTTAACCTATGATTTACTTGCCGCGTACAGCTCGTTCATTTCTTTAATCAGGTCATCGCCGCCGCTCTTCTTCCACAGTTCAAGCGCAGCGCGGTAGCCGGCCTCGTCGATCTGTCCTACGATGAACTTGATCCGCGCATCGTTCAAAATATTGTCAAGCTGAGCGCCCTTCTCCGTATACACCTGGGAGATGAACGGTTCGGCCGGATTCGAGACGATGTACTGCTCGTTCTCCTTCTGCAGTTCGGTTTGCTTGATACGCAGAGGCGTCTGCTTCACCTTCTTCGCGCGATCCTCCGGAATGAACGTCAGCATTTGATTAAGGCCTTCTACCTCGGATTCCATCAAAGCCGCATCCTTGCTTACAACAACCGAATCGTCCTCGATCGTATGATGTACGCCTTCCAGGCCGTATCCGAGCATCGTCTGCAATTCCGGCGCATTCAATTGCTCAATGAAAGCCAGGACGCGCTTCAGCTCCTCCTCGGTTTTTACCGCCGATTTCGGAATAGCCAGCATGCCGGCAAAACCGGAGGTCGGCAGCGTATGCAGCTCGCCGGCCGCATCCTTGACGCCGCCGAACACGTCCATGAAGTGTACGTCCGGCTGGTCTTTTCCTTCCGCCGCCAGCGCGGCGTGTATTTTATCGTCGGCGCGGGCCGCGCCGTCAATGACGTCAATGATGACCCCGGCTTGGTTATTAATGATCGGGTCGGTCCATTTTGCGGAATCCATGATGGCAAAATCCTGGTTGATCAATTTCTCGTCGTACAGCTTCTTCATAAACTTCAACGATTCGATATACTCCGGCGTCAGATGTTCGGGCACAAGCTGTCCGTCCTTGTCGCCCCATTTGTTCGGCGCGCCGAACCACAGCTTGATGTTGTCGAAGCCGCTGGCCCAGCCGCCCGTCCACTTGACGAGCACGAGGCCGTACGTATCGTCTTGGCCGTTCTTGTCCGGGTCCTTCTCTTTAAACGCTTTCAGCATATTGTAAAAATCGTCGATCGTTTGCGGGACGGGTAGCCCTACGTTGTCGAGCCAATCTTTCCGGTAATAAACGCCGTTCCGTCCAAGCGCGCGGCCCCTGTATATGCCGTAGTTTTTACCTTCGATGGAGGAATTGTTCAAGATGACCGGATTCGCCTGGCTTAAGTTGTCATAATCCTTCAAATAACCGCCAAGCTCCCAGAACGCGCCGGATTTTGCCGCATTGACGAAGCTTGGCGATTTCACGTCGGGTACATACATGATCGTAGGCAGCTTGCCCGAAGCGAGCGTAATGTTGAACTTATCCACGTAGGAGGCGTTCGGCACCCACTCGAAATGAATGTCCGTATTCGTCCTCTTCTCCAGCTCGGCGGCTACCGGACTATCGTCCTTCGGATAATTGGTTTTGAATATCGGAAGCATGATGTTCAATTTCAGTGGCGTCTCCGGTTTTGGGTCACCTTCCGGCTGAACCGCATCAGGCGATTTGTTGCCCGGCGCTTCGTCCTTGTTTCCTTCACTTTGCTCCGAGCACCCGATTAGCGTACCGGCGGCAAGCGCCGTCACAAGCGCGATCGATGCCCATTTGTTTGCTCTCTTTTGATTTCCTTTCATGCATGTACCTCCCTTAATTAGTTGTATTATATCGTAAAACCGTCTGCCTGCGGTTCAAGCTCGCGGCGGCAGAGGATGTAACGACCTAGCCTTTAATCGATCCGATTAATACTCCCTTGGCAAAATGCTTTTGCAAAAACGGGTATACGAGCAGAATCGGGACGGTTCCGACGACGATGACCGCCATCTTGATCGATTGGTCCGGCGGCTTGACGAAGTTAGGGTCCATCGCGTTGATATCGCCTGCCGCAGCCTGCGACAGCAGCACGATTTGGCGAAGAAGCACCTGCAGCGGCCATTTCATCGGATCGTTAATATAAAGCAATGCCGCGAAAAAATCATTCCAATGCCCTACCGCATAAAACAGCGTAAAGGYCGCGAGCACCGGCTTGGACAGCGGGAGAACGATTCGCCACAAAAGTCCTAGCTCCGTGCAGCCGTCGATCTTGGCCGCTTCCTCAAGCCCCGGCGGCAGCTCTTGAAAAAAGTTTTTGACGATAATCAAGTTAAACGCGCTGATCGCGCCCGGCAGAATTAGCGCCCAATACGAATCGATCAATTGAAGCTCGCGCATGACGAGGTAGGTCGGAATCATGCCTCCCCCGAACAGCATCGAGAATACAACTAGATTCAGCACCGTATTTCGCCCCATCAGGCTGCGCCGCGCTAACGGATAAGCCATCGTAACGGTAAAAAACAGATTAACGACCGTACCGATAACGGTGACGTACATGGAGACGCCGATGCTCTTCATAATCGTGTTGGTCGAGAAAATAAAGTTGTAAGCTGCGACGGAAAACGTTTCCGGTATGAGAAATACGGCTCTCTTCGTCAGCTCCGCATCGGTTGCGAACGAACCCGAAATGACGTAGATGAACGGAAGGATCGCCGCGATGGCAAATACGCCAAGGAAAACATAATTGAACACGTCGAATGCGGTGCCGGCTGCGGATCGGTACGTTTTGGCCACGGTCAAGCTCCTTTCCTGTTGCTCTTTATTTCTTAATAAAGACCCGATTGTCCGAATCTCTTCGCCAAATAGTTGCTGCCAAGCACGAGTATGACGCCGACGATTGCTTTGAACAGTCCTACTGCCGTGCTGTAGCTGAATGCGCCCTGCGTAATGCCCATCGTGTACACGTAGGTATCGAACACCTCGGCCGCCTCCCGATTAAGCGGATTAAGCAGCAAGTATATTTGCTCGAAGCCATTCTCCAGCACGTTGCCCATCCGCAGGATGAGCAGGATCACAATCGTGCTTCTAATCGACGGGAGCGTAATATGCCATATTTGCTTCCAGCGATTGGCGCCGTCCATGATCGCGGCTTCGTATTGCTCCACATCGACCGCCGCCAGCGCCGCCAGGAAAATGATCGTCCCCCAGCCGCATTCCTTCCAAATCGTTTGCAAAATAATAATCGGACGGAACCAGTCCGGACTGGCGAGAAACTCGATTTTTCGTCCCGTATAAGAGAAGAGCAGCTCATTGACCGGCCCCCCCTGCGTCGTCAGGAACACGTAAGTCATGCTAGCCACGATGACCATTGATATAAAATGCGGCACATAGATTAACGTCTGCACCGTCCGTTTGAACAGCGCGATCCGCACCTCGTTCAGCAGAATAGCCAGAATGATCGGCGCCGGAAAGAAAAAGAGAAGGTTGTACAACGATAAAACGAGCGTATTTCGCAATAACATGAAAAACTCGGGATTTGAGAAAAACAGCTCGAAATGCATCGTGCCGACCCATTCGCTTTTCCAGAAGCCGGTATAGGGCTGATAGTTTTTGAAGGCGAGCAGCACGCCCCACATCGGAACGTATTTGAAAATGAGAAAATACAGCAATCCCGGCAGCAGCAGAATATAAAGCCACTTGTCTTTCTTGAATCGGCGCAGCATGCTCGGCCGGTATACGGGAGATGGCCGCTCTGGTACGGGTGCGGCAGCCTGCTTCATATTCGTTCACCTCCAGTTGTCATCCATCGCTTCGTCAGCGGTGTAGCCCCATTATGCAAGCCGGTTTTCATTTCCGGCAATTAGACATTCTTGAAGCTGTCGCTTTCTGCCTCATATTCCGCCTTTACCAAGAAAGTCCAAACGCGGCAAAAGTATCGTAACCGCAGTTCGAAGCAAAACAATAAAGTCCAATTGTAAGCCTTTAGTTGATTCGTTAAAGTTAATCTGACTATTTAAGGAGGGATGGCGTGAATTATGAATCGAAAGCTGTATTACGGGGCTGCTTGGTACCCTGAGCTATGGGAGGAGGAATCGATTGCGCAAGATATCGCTTGGATGAAGGAGTGTGGCATTAACGTCGTACGAATCGGGGAATTTGCATGGAGCAAGATGGAACCCTCGGAAGATGCTATAGACGTAACCTTCTTTGCTCAAATCATCGAGAGGCTGCATAACAACGGGATAGACACCGTTATGTGTACGCCGACGGCAACGCCTCCGATCTGGCTGTCCCACGGTCACCCGGAGCGCTTGCATGTGAATGAGCGCGGCGAAGTGATGGGGCATGGCTCGAGGCAGCATTTTTGCACGAATAACCGCTATTTCCGGACGCGATGCGCCTTGATTACCAAACATATCGCACAATCGTTAAGCCGTTTGCCCGGTTTAATCGGCTGGCAGCTCGACAACGAGTTTAAAGCACATGTAGCGGAATGTTACTGTGATGGCTGCCTATCATTATGGCATCAATGGCTGGAAGAACGGTATGGACATATCGGGCGATTGAATGAATTTTGGGGGACGGAGATTTGGAGCCAGCGCTACGAATCCTTTAACCAAGTACCGCAGCCGGCACTTACACCTTTCCTGCATAACGCATCGCTTAAGACGATGTACCAGCTGTTTTCTATGGAGAAAATCGCGGAATTCGCATCTGAGCAAGCTGTTATTATTAGAAGCTTCTCTACCGCTCCAATAACGCACAATAGCAGCATCGCTTTTCACGTCGACAACGAAAAGCTGTTCAGTGGGCTCGACTTTGCCGCTTACGATACGTATGCTTCCGCCAGCAACTATGCGGCTTACCTAATCAATTGCGACTTGTGGAGAACGGTAAAGCGAGGAACCCCGTTCTGGATTATGGAGACGAGCCCTTCCTATAGCGGCTCGCTGGAGAGCAGCTCCGTTCCGCATCCGGACGGGTATGTCAGAGCGGAGGCCGTTGCTGCTTATGCTTTGGGTGCGGGAGGATTCTGCTATTGGCACTGGCGGCAGCACCGGGCTGGCTGCGAGCAGCCGCATGGCTCCGTATTAAGCGCATGGGGGAAACCGACGATCGGCTTTAAAAACGTGGTGGAGGCTTCGTTAGCCAAAGAGGAGCTTCAGCCGCTGCTGCTCGCAACTGTTCCGATGCAAGCTGAAGCAGCCATTACCTATTCGGACACGGCGAAAGCTTTCATACGTACGGAGCCGATGCGCAAGCTGAATTACAGGGGTTTGGTTACCGATTATTATTCACGCTTGCTTGAGATGGGTGTTCATCGCGATCTTATTATGGAAGGTGCGGAGCTAGACGGTTACAAGCTGTTGCTTACGCCATTCCTGCCATCCCTATCGCCAGTTTTCCTTGAGCGTGCACTTGCGTTCGTTAAGAACGGCGGCATATGGATTGCCGGACCACTTACTGGCGGGCGGTCAGAGGAGCATACGATTCATACGGATGCAGCGCTTGGGCAGTTGGAGAAGCTCGCAGGCGTGGAGACCGTATACACCTTTCCAATGGACGGGACGGGGACGATCGGACAGGCGTTCGGTCTCTCTGCTTCGCTCGGCATGTGGAGCGCTGTCTTCGAACCTCGTGAGCCAAACGCGAAATCGATAGGAAAGATACGGCATGGCGCTGCGACGGGGCTTTCGTTCATTACCGAAAGGGCAATCGGTGAAGGCAAGCTTGTGCTGCTCGGCTCCATGCCTGCGGGAGAAGACGGGGATGACATGCTGAAGAGGCTAATAAACAACTATGCTTGCGAGGCAGGCCTTACGCTCAGGACGGATGTGACGCCCGGCACTGTCGTTGCGCCAAGGCAAGGCAACGGTTATCGCCTGTGGGTTATCGTCAATATGAATGGTGCCGGCGGCTCGGTTACGCTTCCGCAAGGCGGCATCGATGCTTTGACGCAAACGGGTGTAGCTGCCGGCCCTTTAACCGTCGGCAGCTACGAATATCGTATCATACGTTTTCAAGAGCGTTAATGACAATCCCAGCTACTAGCTTCTCTTTGTCATGGTCGGCTTCTCAAGCGCATACAGCTCGTCCTCGAGGGTCTGCATCTTCTCGAGTACGGCCTTGCGAGCGTCGTTAATTGCTCCGTTATAGACGTAAGGAGCCAGCTCCTTCAGCATCATATCCAGCAGCTGTTCGGCGGCGATCGCACCGATCGTCTCCGAACGCTCCAGCTCAAAAAATTGCTGGATGTTGCCGATCATTTGTTCCATGTGCTCTCTTGGCAGCTTTATGATTTGCATGTATTCATCCCTCCAACTGTCCGTTTAATACCGTAACCGCTTGACCCAACAAATAAACACGGTCGCCGCTCGGCTTCACTCGCACGATACCGCCTCGTTCCGACGCCTGATAGCCCGCCAGCTCGTCTTTCTTAAGACGCTTCGCCCAGTAAGGAGCCAGCGCGCAATGCGCCGATCCGGTTACCGGATCTTCGTTAACCCCGATCGCCGGATAGAAGGCTCGCGACACGAAGTCATAATCCTTGCCGGTATCCGCATCAGACCGGCTTGTCACAATGACGCCTCGTGCTTGCAATCTCGCTATCATCGCAAAATCCGGCTTCAATGTCCGCACGGTTTCCTCGGAATCCACCTCTATGAAATAATCCATGCGGTTTCGTCCAGCGAACCTCGGGATAAGACCAAGCGCCTGAATCAGCTCCTCCGGCACTTCCTCCGCCGCCGGAGGCTCTGACGGAAAGTCCATCGCGATCCATTCTCCTTCGCGTCTGGCTGTCAATAAACCGCTTTTCGTCTGAAAGCGCGCCTCTGCATCTCCAGCGAGCCGTCCCGTCTGCCAAAGCTGATGCGCTGCGGCAAGCGTAGCGTGACCGCATAGGTCAACTTCCGCTTTCGGCGTGAACCAGCGCAGCCCATAATCGCTTTGCCCAGCAGTCGGAGCGACTGCAAACGCTGTCTCCGATAAGTTCATCTCGGCTGCCACGAGCTGCATCCAGCTCTCATCTCTTTCTTGATCCAGCAAGCACACCGCTGCCGGATTTCCTCTGAACGGTTCATTCGTAAATGCGTCAACAATATACAGCTCTATTCCTTCACTCATTTATGCTCTCCTTCCTTGCCGCCATCAGGCAACAAAAAAAGCTTGCCACTTTGCGCCGCAAGCCCCATTTATTATAGTTATGTTAGCCTTTAAGCGGGATAAGCAGCTCAACAGGCTCTTCCTCTACATGATGTTCATCGATATAGAACAGCTCAAGCGCCACTGCATGGTTATGTTTCTCTAAGCGCATCTCGTTCATCCACGTATTAAGCTGCTCATACCCTTCCCCGATTCGTTTGTTGGAGCAGCCTGCCATTGCATATCGCATAGCCGGAATCGTGATCTGGACCATACCAGGCGGGAGCTCTTCCATATGCGAAACCTCGTAGCATGCCCAATACGTTACGAATACTTCGTTACCGTAATACGGGCTGTAGAGCACCGGCGACTTGGACGCGCCGTACAATTCATGTTTCCTTGCTAGAAATTCCGTCTGCAAGCGAATCGCTTCGTCGGGAAATTGCGAGTAAGGACCGCTATAGCTGATTCCAACCAAATTGAGTGCAGGCTTCGAGATGATTGAGCAGTTTTCCACGCGATTTCCTCCTTAGATTCCATCAGGACTTGTACGCAAGGATGAGCTTTCTCTGCCCATAGTGTAACACGTATTCCCTTTATAAGGGTAGTCATTTTAACTTTTCGCACCACGCGATCTCAGCCTGCGAAGTATCATTGCAAAAACGGCCGTTATTGCTATATACACGGCAACCACGATTAAGAACGTCGTTCGCCTCTCCTCGGGCGTACCGTCGGCCAGCAATACCGGACCTAACCCAAAAAAAGTAACTAGCCCGTATAGCACGACAAACAACGCAATAATTATCGCTTTTAGCATCATCATCCCGCCTTCCTCTACTAGAGATTATCCCTGCGCCTCACAATCTATGCGGACAAGTCCAAAAACAAAGAGAGCACCCGCCMGCAATGGCCTGATGCTCTCTTATCTTGCATGTATTTAGAAGTTGAACACGAAGTCGTCGTCGTTAAGCGGCTCGACATGGATCGTACGAACATAGCCGTTGCCTTTTTTGGAGAAAAAGTCATGCTGCTTCGTATGCGTGCTAATTCCGTTGAACACGATCGGGTTGACCGGCTCTTCAGGGAAATATGGCTCAAATCCTAGGTTCATAAGCGCTTTGTTGGCATTGTAGCGAACGTACGTATTCACTTCATCCTGCAGCCCAAGCGGACTGTACAGATGGTTTGTGTATTCAACTTCGTTCTCGTACAGCTCAACTAGAAGCGCAATTAGTTCAGTGTGCAGTTGCTTCTGCTCTTCTACGCTGAACGTTTGGTACAGCTCTTGTGCAAGTACGCCTACGTACAAGCCGTGGATACTCTCGTCGCGGAGGATCAAGTCGATGATCTCGCCGCTGCTCGTCATTTTGCCTTGACCAGCGAGGTACAACGGATAGAAGAAGCCGCTATAGAACAAGTAGCTTTCCAAAAATACAGATGCGGCCATTGCTTTGTACAGCTCTTTCGGGCCTGTAATGTTGGAGTACCACGAAGCGATCAGATTCGCTTTTTTCTGAAGCTGTTCATTCGATTCCACCCACTTGAAGATCCCGTCGATCTCCTCGTTGGATGCCAGCGTTGTGAAGATGCTGCTGTATGACTTTGCATGGATTTGCTCCATCATCGACATGAACGACAGCACCGCTTTGCGCTGCAAGCCTTCCACATGCTCAAGAATCTTCGGCATGCCTACGCCGCCTTGAATCGTATCGAGCAACGTCAGACCGCCGAGCACGTTTTTATACAGCATGCGCTCGTCGTCCGTCATGTCCATCCAGTCCATTTTATCATCCGATAACGGAATTTCTTCGTCCGTCCAAAATTGCATTACATTTTGCTGCCAGAACGTCAGCGTAAAATCGTCGTCCGGGCGGTTCCAGTTTACTGCTTTCATTAGGTGAGCTCCTTCTTTGCTACGTAAGCAACGATATAATGGGTCTTATACGGCGCAGCTTGTGCATTCCTCAACGGAAAGACGCTTCGTTCTCGTATAGTAGAGCGATTTGAGCCCCTTCTGCGCAGCATATACATAGAAGCGCGCCAGCTCACGAGTAGTTACGTTGCTGTTAACATGCAGGACAGTCGAAATACCTTGGTCGACGTGTTGTCCGATTTCGGCAATCAGGTCAATCAGCTTGAACTGATCGATATTGTAAGCCGATTTGTAGTAGAAGTAGTTCTCCTGCGCCAAATAAGGCATTGGATAATACGTAGTCGAGTTCGCATACGTACGCGTCTCGATATGCTCAACGATCGGCATAACGCTCGAAGTCGCGTTTTGAATATACGAGATACTTTGTGTAGGAGCAATTGCAAGGCGGTAAGCATGGAACAAACCAAACTTCTGTACTTGCTCCTTAAGCGCTGCCCAGTCTTGCGGCGACGGGATTTCCATACCATCGAACAGTTCCGCTACACGCGCTGTCTTCGGACGGAAGTCGTTCTCGATATAACGCGTGAAGTAAGTGCCCTTCGCATATTCCGAACGTTCGAAGTCTTTGAAAGTCGTGCAGCGTTCCTTCGCGATCAGCATGCTTTGCTCGATCGAGTAGTAGTTCATCATCATGAAGAACACGCCGGCGAAGTCTTTCGCTTCTTCGCTCTCGTAAGCAATTTTGTTTTTCGCCAAGTAGCCGTTCAGGTTCATCGCTCCGAGACCGACGGAGTGCAGCTCTTCGTTCGCTTTGCGTACGCCTGGCGCATTGTCGATTTTGGACAAGTCGCTAACCGTCGTCAACGCTTCGATGCCCACATGAACCGATTCCTTCAGCTTCTTGCGTTCCATTACGTTCACAATATTGAGAGATGCCAGATTGCAGCTAATGTCGCGCTGAATGACATCGTCATAGCCGTAGTCGTTGATTTCCGAAGTCTCCTGCAGCTGGAAAATTTCCGTGCAAAGATTGGACATTTTGATCGAACCGATATCCTTCAAAGCGTGGATTTTGTTCGCGTTCGACTTGTTCATGATGTATGGGTAACCCGATTCAAGCTGAATCGAAGCAATTTTCGTCAACATGTCGCGTGCGTTCATTACGGTTTTTTTCGTTACTTTGTCATTCGCAAGAAGCTCTTCATACATCTCGTCCATATCGAGATCGTCCAAGTGCTTGCCGTACGCTTTCTGTACGGAATGCGGTCCGAATACGACTAGCGGTCTGTTGGTAGCTGCAAGCTCGTAGAACTTGTTCGGTATAATAAGGCCGATCGACAACGTTTTGATCCTTGTTTTCTCGTCGGCGTTAATTTTTTTGCAATCGAGGAATTCGATAACGTCCCAGCCGAAAATATTATAGTAACCGGCGCCGGAGCCTTTGCGTTGGCCCATTTGGTCCGCGTAAGAGAAAGCATCCTCCATCAGCTTAAGCACAGGCATAATGCCTTTCGCTGCGCCCTCTACGCCTTTGATCGGTTCGCCGCGTCCGCGCAGCTTCGATAGGTTGACGGCAACGCCGCCGCCGATTTTGGAGAGCTGCATACAAGTGCCAAGCACGTAGTTGATTGAGTTAAGCGAGTCGTCCATTTCCAGCAGGAAGCAGGAAACCATTTCGCCGCGGCGGCTCTTGCCCGCGTTCAGGAACGTCGGCGTTGCCGGCTGCAAGCGCTGCTCGATCATCGCTTCAGCGATGCGAAGCGCTCGGGCTGCGTCGCCTTCTCCAAGGTGCAGAGCTACGATCGCTACACGATCGGAGTATTGCTCCAAATATTGCGCTTTGTTGTTCGTCTTCATCGCGTAGTCCTGCTGCCATGTACGATTGGAATTCGAAGCCGCTGCTTGCTGTCAGCGTAAATACGGCCTCCACCTGATCGTATGTATATTTGTCGAACACATTGTCGTAATAGTCGTTCTCGATTAAATAGTCCAGCTTATGACGAAGCGAATCAAACTTCACGCTCTTCTCTTCTACCTCCGCCATAAAAGCGGCTACTGCCTCTTTATCCTTCTCGAGCTGATAGAAACCGTCTGCGCCGCGTTGCATCAATTCGTTGTTCAATTCAATATGCTTCAATAGTTCGCACCCTTTCGACAAAATGCTCAGTATCTTGACTCGTACCGGATAATTCAAATTTCAATATAACGGGTACATCGTACATCTGTGAAATCGTGTCCGCGCTCTTAGCGAAGCCCGCACCCCAATTTCGATTGCCGCTCGCCGAGACACCGCGAAGGTGCTCGAAGTTGCGTTTTAAGAAAGAAGATACCTTCTCGGGCACTTGTCCAAATCCTGTCGTATACGTGACGAGAACAAAGGGCTCTTCTACCGGTTTTTCCTCATCAATTGGCATTGCCCGCATATTCAATTTGTTAATAAATCGCTTGACATTGCCTGTTTTTGAATCATATACGACTAGCATTGCGACTCGCTCCCTACTAGAATTTTAGCAATCAAAAAGCGCTCTCTGACTGCGGTTTCGTCAGATGCGCTTAATCAAGATTTGCTAATGCTCGTCCTTTGAAGGCACCTATATACATCAATATGTAGTTGATGTTCTTGATTTTACATCAAGATATAGGTTGAGTCAATGCAAAATATGGAGAAACTATTAATCTCTATTTTTAAGGCACTCGACTATTTTAACAGATGCGGATATGATGGGATAGTGACATTTTATAGTTATTTTGGAGGTCAATATGGACGAATCAAGAGAACCCGCGCCACTACGCGATTGTGTGTCTGCATTATTCCGGGATGCCGGTTACGAGGTGCCTGAATTGCTCGCTTATATAGACAATTTGGAACGCGAAAATGAAAAATTAAAGCTCGAAAATCGCAAATTGAAAGCTGACGCCGTCCGCCGCTCGCCATCGGCGCAAGGAATGAACAGCCGGCTAAAGGATGCTCTTCGGGAGTAAATAACGTCGTCCAAGAGGTATGAATCGTTCAATATGTAGTGCTCCTATATCCTTCTCGTTCCACGGACAGCATTCGACAAGAAACTACGACCCTCACCCTAGATGTTGTGTTGCCCCTATGAGAATCATCGCAAACTAAAATCCCGGCCGCATGACCGGGATTCCCATTATAATCTTTCCAACTTGTGTTTCAGTAAGCTCTCTTGTACTGTTCGGGCAATTCCGGTTTATGGCCGACAGCCTGAATCGCATGAGTCGCCCAATACGGGTCCCTTAGCATGCCCCTTGCTACCGCGATCAGATCGGCGTCTCCGCTTTCGATCGCGGCATCCGCAACAATCGGGTCTTCGAGTTGGCCGACAGCAATGACGGGCACGGAGAGCGCCTCTCTGTACGCTTTGGCGAGAGGCAGTTGATAACCTGGGAAGTTACCAGGCTTCCTCTCGCCGATCGGCCCGTCGCCTCCCGATGAGACATGAAATACATCTACGCCGGCGGACATATAATCTTTGGCAATCGCAATGCTGTGATCCAGTTCGTATCCCCCATCCATGTACTCGACAGCGGAGATCCGCATGATGAGCGGCATATCGGAAGGCATTACGCTCTTGACCGCGCGAATGACCTCGACGCCGAATAGGGACAACTGCTTGCCATATTCATCGGTGCGATTGTTGATGCCCGGCGAATGAAATTGATGGATCAGGTAACCGTGCGCCCCGTGCAGCTCGATCGTATCGACACCCGCAGCTATCGCCCGGCGAACCGCCTCGCGGAACTTCACGACCATTTCCTTCACTTCGCCTGTGGTCAATGCACGCGGCTTCTTCGATTTCGAATCGTACGGCAGTTCGGATGGACCGACTGGCACTTCTGCATCAAGCGCCTTGCGCCCTGCATGAGCAATTTGGATGCCGATCTTGCTGCCATGGCTATGAACGCCATCGATGATTCGTTTGAATGCCGGTATTTGCTCATCCGACCATAAGCCAAGATCTTGATCCGTAATCCGGCCATCCGGCTCGACATCGGTCATCTCCATAAGGATCAAGCCCGTACCGCCGACTGCCCGCGATAAGTAATGAACATAATGCCAGTCATTCGGCTTGCCATCCTTCTCCGTAACGGAATATTGGCACATCGGCGCCATAACGATCGAATTGTTAAGCTGCAAGCCTTTGATCGAGAAAGGAACATTTAAGTAAGACATGAGTTACATCTCCTTTTTCAAAAAAGGGATCGCCCCATGATGTCGCCGTGACGACACATCGTTGCAATCCCTCTGTACTATTCAAGTTTTATGATTTCACTGCCGCGAAGAAGAGCCGTTCAGACTCGCTGCTCGCAGGCTGAAGCTGGAAGTCGGCGTAACGATCCACGGTCTTAAAGCCCGCTCGGCGAAGAGCTGCCTCGATCCAGTCCGGCTCGTACGCGCGCTGCACATGCGTTTCCTCGAACCGATTGAACCGCGAATCCGAATCGCGCGCGAAGATCGTCAAGTTATGCTCGATCTCGCATCGCTTCTCCTCGAAGTCGCATGTCCATATGTAAGCCACGTCCCGCTCGTCCAACACGAACGGCTGCTCCTCCGCATAACGAATGAATTGCTTCGGCGGATGAACATCGAACAAGAAGACGCCTCCTGGACGCAGCCCGGCGTAAGTGGCACGGAACGCTTTCTCAACGTCGCTCTCTTCCGTCAAGTAGTTCAAGCAATCGCAGAACGATATGACCGCGTCCACGGGCTCCGGAAGCTCCCAGCCGCGCATATCCTGTTGAAGCCACCGAATCGTTCCCGCACGCGGCCTAACGGCCTGCTGGGGAGTCTCATCCCACTTGTTGCGCGCAACGGAGAGCATATCTGCGGATAAGTCTATGCCGTAGACGTGGAACCCCGATCTAGCCAGCGGAATCGATAAGCTGCCAGTACCGCAGCCAAGATCGACAACCGTCGACGGCATTCCGTAGCGTACCCAGCTCGCTCTAGCGAATCCGAGCCATTCCGCATACGGCATGTCCTCCATCAATTGATCGTATACGGTAGCGAACTGCCCGTACGAACGCGCCACTAGCCTTCATCTCCTTCTGCTTCATCGGAAGCAGGTGCAGCTTCAGCTGTTGGCACGAGATAGGTCCAGCTTCCCTTCTGCGTTACTAAGCCTTCACGCATTAGCTTGCCGATCGCGCGCTTGAACGCCCCTTTGCTGATGCCGAACTTCAGCTTAATAATATCGGCTTCCGTCTCATCCGAGTACGGCATGCCGCCGTTCGGACGTTCCTTCATGAACGCAAGTATGCGGTCCGCATCCTCCAGACGCCCAATCTCCTTGCGCTGAGCCATTGACAGATTAACCCGTCCATCCTCGCGGATGAAAGTCACGCGCGCTCTCACGCGCTCGCCAAGGCGGAGCGGCTTCGTCCGTTCCGAACTAGGTATAAGCCCATAGGCGCCGAAACCAATGACGCCGCCGTCCACGATGACGAAGGAGCCAAGCTGCAGCGTCTTGGACACCCAGCCCTMTACCCATTGATTATTCCATGTCGTCGGAGCCGGAAAGACAAGCTTGGACAATTCTTCCTCGTATGCGATCTTCGCCACGAGCCTGCCAATCTTGTCGTGCTTCATAACGACAAATACTTCGTCGCCCGGCAGCGGCCGGTAGTCAACACTCTCCGGCAACTCAGACAAAGGCAACAGCAATTGTCTGCCGAGGCCCATCTCCAGGAAACAGCCAAGCTTCGGATGAACGTCAGCAACCTTAAGACGAGCAAGCTCGCCTAACAGCATATAAGGACGCTTCATCGTTGCGGCTAGCCGATCCTCGGAATCGTAATAAATGAAAGCATCAATCTCATCATCAAGCTTCGGCTTCTTGCCTACGAGCTCAGTGTAATGGAGCAGCACATCGTCTTCTCCGTTAGTTAGAAAATAACCGTAGGGCGACACTTCGCGTGCCACCCTTAATTTTTCAATCGTCCCGGCTTTTAGGGTCATGCAAATTCCACAACCTTCGCATCGGACCATAACCGCTCGATATTATAGTAATCGCGCTCATCGCGATGGAAGACGTGTACGACAACGTCGCCAAGGTCAATCAAAACCCATCTCGCCGAATCTGCACCTTCAATACCTCGCACACGCACGCCGTTTTTCTCCGCTTGTTTGCGAATTTCCGTTGTGATCGCTTGCACCTGCGTATCGGAATTGCCGCTGCAGATTACAAAATAATCGGCAACTAACGAAATTTCCTTCAAGTTCAAAGCAACGATTCTAACCGCCTTTTTGTCTTCTGCAGCCGCAACCGTAATTTGAAGCAACTCATCTGAATGTACCGCCATTGCTCAGCCTCCTTTAAATATATGATTCCAATAATGCGTTTCTCGCTTCAATCGTTAGCGGAAAGATGCGCCTGTTCTTCTGAAGCAGGAAGGAGATCGTAGAGTCGAAGCCTGCAACTAACGCTTTGTCGAGGTCCTGCTCACTTAGCTCGCGTATTTTATCTACACCAGGGAAGTCCCTTCCCGGTTCCATATAATCAGCAAGACATACGACCTTATCCATCTTCGTCATGCCTCTGCGTCCCGATGTATGATAGCGAATAGCGTCCAACACTTCCACATCGTCGATGCCATATTCATGCTCTGCAACCCATGCGCCCACCGGGGCATGCCACAGCTCTTTGTCATAGGCCAATAAGATAGAAGGCAGCCCCCGCTCACGGATGACCGTCTCCATCCGATCCGTCGCCCAATATTTGGCGACATCATGCAAAATAGCGGCAAGCTCGGCCCGTACCGGATCTTCGCCGAAGCGGTTCGCTAATATAATCGATGTCTCCATGACGCCAACCGTATGCAGCCAWCTGCGTTCAGGCATTTGAGCGCGGACCGACTCAATCATTTGCTCACGATTCATATAAGCCGTGCCTCCTTATATAGTCGTACACCGTATCCGGCACCATATATTGGATCGATTGTCCAGCGCTTAGCCGATTGCGGATATCTGTAGAAGATATGCCGATCGGCGGCATTTCGACGATCGTCAGCCTTTGCTTCAAGAAGGACGGCAGCTGATCGAACTGAACCTCTTCGCTCGGCCGCTCCAGCCCAATGAACGTCACGAGTTCTGCCAACTCCTCGATCCGATACCATTTGCACAAATCATTAATTCGATCTGAGCCGATAATATAAGAGAAGGAATGACCAGGATATCGATTCATTAGATCGCTGACCGTATCAAAGGAGTAGCTTACTCCTCCGCGCATAAGCTCAATATCAAGCACGCGGAATGAATCATTCGTCGCAACTGCGGCTTCGACCATCCCGTAGCGATGCTCGCTGCTCACACCGGGCTCATTGGCCTTGAGCGGAGGCATATAGGAAGGAATGAACCACACTTCCTGAAGACCGCATTGCTCGCGAGCCTTCTCCGCTGCAAGCAAGTGGCCGGTATGAATCGGATCGAACGTGCCGCCCATTATTCCGATCTTGCTCACGAGAGCGACCTCCTTGCATAGGTTTACTTTGTATCGCGGTTATGCGATTTATTTCGATGTCGCTCTAGGAAGCTCGATTTGTTTGTTGTCTTTCGACTCTTTGTATAGCACGATCGTTTTGCCGATCACTTGCACAAGCTCTGCCCCTGACGCTTGCGCGATCTCGGCGCCGATTTCCTTCGGATCGTCCAGACAGTTGTTCAACACAGATACTTTAATTAGCTCGCGAAACTCAATCGCTTCTACAATATGGCGAACGAGATGATCGTTTGTACCGCCCTTCCCCACTTGGAAGATTGGCGTCAAGTGATGAGCCAATGATCTTAAATACCTTTTTTGTTTACCTGTAAGCATCTATTATTTCCTTCTTTCATTCATCTATATCGTATTGGATAAAACTAACTTAGGCTTGACCGAGCAGCGCATCCATAACAACTTCGCGCATTGCAGCGGTCGGTGCAGGCTTTCCTGTCCAATATTCAAAAGCGTACGCTCCTTGATATATGAACATGCCCAGCCCGCCGTGTATGATACAGCCCCGCTCCTCTGCTTCTTGCAACAGCTTTGTCTTCAGCGGATTGTATACAATATCGCTTACAACCGTACCTTCATTAAGCCATGAAGCATCAAGAGGGCTTGCGTCCGTGTTCGGATACATACCGATCATCGTCGTATTAATGACAATGTCCGCATCCTGGCACGCATCCTTCAAGCTTTCCAGCGGCATGGCTGCAATATCGGCGCGGCTGCTGAACGTTTCGGCGAGTTCGGCTGCCTTAGAGACCGATCGATTGACAATCGTCATTCGTCCTGGCTTCTCGCCGGACAACGCATAGACGAGACCGCGCGCGGCTCCGCCTGCGCCAATCACGACGATTCGTTTGCCTTCAAGCGTGCTGACCGCTTCTTCCTTCAATGAACGTACATAACCAATCCCGTCCGTATTATAACCAATCAATCGGCCGTTATTATTAACGATCGTATTAACGGCGCCAAGCGTTCTTGCGCCGTCGTCAATCTCGTCCAATAACTCCATTACGTCAAGCTTATGCGGGATCGTCACATTCACCCCGCGAATGCCCATCGCTCTTACGCCGGCGATAAAACCGCTCAACTGATCATTCGTTACATGAAAAGCCATATAAGCGCCGTTGATCCCCGTCTCGCGAAAAGCCCGATTCATCATAATCGGCGATTTCGAGTGATGAATCGGATCACCAATTACGCCGTATAGCGTCGTATGGCTGTTTATCCGGTTGCCCTCTCCTGCAATCGTCAACGCCGTTCCCTCCTCCGTCGCTTTTCCCTAAATCATCGAATCGCGCAGCATGACTTTAACGCCCTTCGGCGCATAGAGATCAAGCAGCGCTCCATTAGTCCCATTCACTTGAATCCAGCCTAGACCGGAAATGAATAGGTCTTTATTCGAACCCCGAGGCACACGAAGCGAATGTCTTGTCCACGCTGGAATCTCCTCCAGCTCATCACGCGTAGGACCGCCAAGCAGCTCGCCGCGATGATCCTCATAGAGCGCGTCAGCCCTCTCCAGCTTCGTACGATGCACATTCAAAGCGTTCGATATATACAGCGTAAACGACTGGCGTTCACCTTCGACAAAATCGAACCGCACAAGGCTGCCGATAAACAGCGATTGCCCGGAATTCAATTGGTACACGAGCGGTTTGATTGGCTTGTCCGGCAGCAGGGATCCTAGGAAGCTGCGCGGCACTACCTCGGTCATCCGAGTCGAGTATACAATTCCTGGCGTATCAATAATCGATTTGCCGTCATCAAGCGGAATATGCACAGCATCGAGCGTAGTCCCCGGATAACGGGAAGTTGTAAGCTCTCTCTCCATATCGCTATAATCGCGAATAAGCCTATTGATCAAGGTCGACTTGCCTACATTCGTCGCTCCGACAACGTAGACATCACGATCCCCGCGATAGCGGTCAAGCGCATCGATGACATGCTCGAAGCCCATGTTGCGCTTCGCGCTGCATAACACTACATCGACCGTACGCAGACCTTCAGCCTTTGCTTGCTTCTGCACCCAATTGCGTAGGCGGTTCACGTTCATTGCTTTCGGCAGCAGGTCGATCTTGTTGACGACGAGCAATACCGGATTGTTGCCTACAAACCGCTGCAAGCCAGAAATCAGACTGCCCTCGAAGTCATACAGATCGACGATATGCACGACAAGACTATCCGTCGAACCGATGCTGCTGAGCAATCGAAGGAAGTCGTCTTGATCAACGGCCACAGACGATGCTTCATTATAATTGCGGATGCGGAAGCATCGCTGGCATATTACTGGATCTCTAAGCAAGGCTGATTCCGGCAAAAATCCAGGCAAGTCCGAGCGCTCCGATTGCAGTTGGACGCCGCAGCCTGCACAAGACCTTGCAGTCTCGCTATGTTGTTGTTCGTTCACTTTGTATCCCCCTCGTACCATAACCCTTTTTTGCGCAGTTGTCTGAGCGCAATCCGTTCCATTAATCGGTTGACTCGCGTCATAATCCCTTCGTCGGAAGGCGATATAGCCGCGACCAATATTGTGAATAGCCCCATGCGGTTGCCGCCAAGCACATCCGTCATCATCTGGTCGCCGATTACGACCGTCTCATCCGCGGGCAGCTCCAGAACGCCGAGCGCTCTGCGAAACGCTTTCGCAGCGGGCTTACGCGCCGCATGGATGAACTTAATTTGCAACGGCGTTGCAAACTTTCCAACCCGCGATTCATTATTATTAGAAACAATAACTACTTTAAAGCCGCGTGAGCGCACATAGTCCAGCCATGTGACAAGCTCTGGCGTCGCCAAAGCTTCCTTCGCGCCGACGAGCGTATTATCCAAATCCGTAATGATGCCGCGTATACCCTGCGCGTGCAGCACATCTAAGTCAATATCATAGACCGTATTGACGCGCATGTTCGGCAACAGCCGTTCAAACATATATTCAATCCCTCTGCTTTCTGCCTGCTATCTTACGAAACTATACCATACAATACAAATTTGTTGCAAAAAAAACCGCCRCCGAATTGCGTCGGCAAGCGGTATTATGTCATTTAAGCTGATCAATAAGCGATTTCACCTTGTTCACGAAACGATCGACCTCATCATTCGATGCTAGCGTCGTGCTGTATTTGGCTTGCTCGAAGCCGTCCAGAACGAATCTGAAGTCGTCGCGCAGCCGTTTCTGGCTCTGCGACCATCTCAGCACCGCTTCGCGCATCGTCTCATGCTCCTCGCGTTCCATGCCCCGCTTCTTGCATATCCGAAGCAGCTTATGCGTCTCTAGCACAATACGGTCATTCGACGTGAATGCCCCATGACGAACCTTCCTCCATGCACCCATCAAACGATCGCGGCGAACAATCATCCACACTGCCGCTGCCACGACGATCAATGTAATCGAGCTCCATAGCCATGCAGGGTGAATGCCGTTGTTATCCGCATTCGTAACCGTCTCGTTGCCGGAATCGTCGATGTTAATATCGGGCAACGCTTCGACTTCTTCCTCAGGAAGCGTGTAGGGGAACGAGAACCCGGCCGTTGCCTCGAATGGAATCCAGCCATAACCTTCAAAATAAATTTCGACCCAAGAATGCGCATCCGAGTTGCGTACCGTGTAAGTACCCGAACCGTTCGGATTTACATCCTCCCCCATCATTTCCTCAGGAGGACCGCCAAATGCGCTGGCCGGCAGCGAGCCCGGCGAGAAACCTTTTACCCATCGTGTAGGCAAATCGAGACTTCGTGACAGCACCGCCATCGCGGAAGAGAAATAATCGCAGTAACCTTCCTTAATCTCGAATAGGAACGTATCGACGAAGTCATTGCTTTTGCCCGTTGCTTTGGATAAATCAGGCTTATTATTATAATTGAAGTTAAGCCTCAAATATTCAACGAGAAGCTTCGCTTTATCATAATCGTTTGTTGCCGTTGCGGTTACTTCCTGAGCCAGATCTCGCACGCGCTGAGGCACCGTGTCAGGCAGCATCAAATACATCGGATTGTTCGTATTACTCCAGCCGGCATGGGTTTTCCTTAACCCATCCTCGTCTAGAACGGTCACTTGTGATGTAATCGAATACGTCTCCGGATAAGCTTCCCCATACATTTCACTCCAGTGCAGCTCCCAAGAGCTGGTTAGCCACTCAAGGCTGCGGGGAAATGTCGTTTCTTCGCTGCCTACCCAATTTACTTTATTAACAGGTGTGGCTGCGAACAAAACAGGATAGACGTCATTGCGCACCATCGTGACGATTTGGTTAACCTCTATCGTCTTTGCGAGAGGCCGTTCATATCGAAGCGGCAATTCCTGTTTGCGGAGAATGTCTTGCATGCGGACATCGTCTTCAGCCTCACCCGTCGAGATCCAACCTTCCCCTGTATAGACGGATTTGGTTTCCCCCCGCCAATAGCTTCGATGCGAGGTTGAAACGGTCATCATCGGCGAATAGTCGAAGTCGAATCCGCCGCCTAACTGCTCGTCATTTCGACTATAACCCGAGCTTGAATTACCTTTGCCRAACGGAGAAACCGCCTCAAGGCCTTTCTCGCCGAGAAATACTTGAACGGTCTCTCCTTTCGATTCCTTCCAAATCGTATACGGATCTTGAAGAATGGGAGACAATGACGGCATGTTCAGCCCTACGGTCATAAGCACCGCAAGAACTAGCGCAATCGGCAATATTAATTGAAGCGGATATTCGATCAACTCGCTCCAACTGCTCGGATGCTCCTTCTGCAGGCGATGCWAATGACCTGCTACTAACCACAATAGTCCTACAAATACGACTATGCCAACTTCTTCCCACAACCAAATCGGTGTGAAGGAATCAGCGACCGTTAATGTCATTATCGTTACGCCAAGAAAAGCGAACATGCGCGTGCGTGTTGTTACCCACAAACCGAAGAGCAGCTGGATGAGTAATAATGCTCCGCTAATCCAGATGAATGGATGCAGCTGAACCGCATGTGCTTGCGCCCACCAGAGCCAATCCCCGAAGTTCTCAGGCTTGGCGATAAGCCATTCCATTGGCGTGAATCGCACAGTAATTATAAGAGCTGCTGCAATCTGCAGCACTAGCTTAATAATATGGAAGCGATAAGGAATAATAATGCCGACAATCGCGCTAGCCAGCAGCGTACCTCTAGCGATGGTATACGTTTCTTCCCACCAGAAGCCCTCGAATATCGAAATCGTCTGCCACACCATTAAGGTAACGAATAACAAAGTCAGTTTCCTGTACCAATGGTCTGCAAGCCCGGCTCCGATTGCTCGGAATAGTCTTCTCATGCAATTCCGCCTCCTTCCAACACGCCCGGAAGCTCCTGCAATTGACGAATGGAGTAAACCTGCCAGCCCTTCTCGCCCATTACTCGCTTCCAAGCCGTATTATGGCTAAGCAAGTCCACCGAGGAAGCAATATGAAGCAAACAAGGAGTAACCCCTTTGCGCGCGAGCCATTCCATGCTTTTCACTACATCTGGGCCGGTATCAGGCGTGATGACGACCGCGAAGCTGCCAGGCTCAATAGCTTGATCGGCCATCATAAGCGAGGTGTAGAGTGAATAGGTGGCGTCAGCATCCACGAACGTAAGATGACGCATCAGCATATTCCGCTGCTCCATACCTGACTTAGGCGGCACCATGGTGATGCTCGCTCCGATGGACAATAAGCCCATCGCCGTATCCTCCTTCAGGCCGTTCTCCAGTAACGAAGCGGCAGTAGAGACAGCAAGCTCGAAACGATCAGGAAGTTCTCCGCCATATGCACCCGGACTGCGATCAAGGACGACGAGCGTACGCGGCAGCGATTCGCGCTCGAAGGCTTTCGACTTCCATTGTCCCGTCTTCGCTGTAGCATTCCAATGCACGCGAGAAAGCCGATCACCGTACAGATATTCGCGAACACCGTTAATTTGCGTTGTCTCCTTCGCCGAACGAGAAGCGATCGCATGGGAGTAAGGCCCGCGTATGCCGCGCTGGACGCCCTGCCAGCGCCGCAGCTGAACCGTCTGCGGGAGCACCGTGAACACCGTCTCCGAGCCGAAACGGCCCGCATGTTCGAATAACCCAAAGACGTCATAGGTCAAGCATTCCGTACCTGCAAAACGATATTCCCCCCGCTGAAGCGGCGGCGTCTGATAAGCAACTTTGCCAACTCGCTTCCAATTCGGGACAAATGACGTTTCGAACGAAAGCGCTTGACCGTTATGGCGATGCAGTCGATCCCTCACGATTACATAGGGCAACGGGTATATGCCGGGAATTTTTACATTCAGGCTAACCTCAAGCGAACTGCCGGCAGCAAGCGATTGATCCATAGCAACTGTGCCTTGGCTTGCGTAAGCTCTGCTGCCGTCGACCCGATTAATACCGCTCCATTTGCCTAAGAGCAAATAAAGCAGCAGCAAATTAAGAATGACAAAAAGCATAAATGCGGTTTTGCCGCCTTGAAACAAAAAATAAAAAAGGCTGACGGTATAAATAACGGTCACTAACTGCCAACGCCTCTTCGAGGTTCTCGCGCTTGACATCGGCTTAACGCTCTAGCCGGACCGGCACTTTCGTAGTCTGCAGCACCTGTGAAATAACGTCCTCCGGACGAAGACCGTTCATCCGCGATTCCGTGCGAAGCAATATTCGATGGGCAAGCACATAAGGAGCAAGCTCCTTCACATCGTCAGGCGTAACGAATTGTCTTTGCTTCATATAAGCGCTTGCTTTAGCCGCTCTCGCCAAGGCGATAGCCGCGCGCGGGCTAGCTCCTAACATGACGCTAGCATTCTCCCGCGTACTACGAATGAGTTGAACTAAATAATTGCCGACTGCATCGTCAATATGAACGCTCATCGCTTGCTTCTGAATCCGGATCATATCCTCCATGCTAATCAATTGCTCTACACGATCGGAAGGATGAACGCCTTCTGCGGATAACACCATCCGCTGTTCATCCTCCTGATTCGGGTAACCGAGCGAGAGCTTCATCATGAATCGGTCAAGCTGGGCCTCCGGCAGCGAATACGTCCCTTCGAACTCGATCGGATTTTGTGTAGCCAGCAGCACGAATGGCTGAGGCAGCTCATAAGTATCGCCGTCAACTGTAACATGACCTTCCTCCATCRCTTCAAGCAAGGCGGATTGGGTTTTGGTCGTTGCCCTATTTATTTCATCCGCAAGCAAAATATTCGCCATGACGGGACCTGGGCGGAATATAAACGCTTCTTGCTTCGGATGATAGATGGAAACGCCTGTTATATCGGTTGGCAGCAGATCGGGGTTGCATTGAATTCTGCGAAACTGACCGCCGATTGTTTTTGCTAACGCTTTCACTAATTGCGTCTTTCCTGTACCAGGTACATCTTCCAGTAATACGTGTCCGCTAGCTATAACGGCTATGAGCAATCTCTCAATCTCGTCGTGTTTTCCCAGGATACAAGATTCTAAGCTACGTAATATCGAAGAGCATAATTGCATGTCAGCAGGACGAATATCCATTTCATTACCTCCCGGAAAGTTACAAGTATGAATATAGCACTAGTACTATTTTACAGTAATTCCTTTAGAAAGCACAAATTTTTTCACTCCAAAAAAAATTGGAGAATCCCACAGGACTCTCCAATCTACATCTATTCGTCTGCAATTGTTACCCTTTTGGCCTAACGACAAGCGACGCCAGAAATGAAAATATTATCGCTGCGGAAACACCAGCGCTTGTAACCTTGAATATGCCGGAAATGACGCCGATCCAGCCTTGATCATGAAGCTCTGTCAATGCGCCATGGACGAGCGCATTGCCGAAGCTCGTAATAGGAACGGTTGCGCCTGCCCCCGCGAATGCTATAAGCGGCTCGTACAAGTCGAATCCGTCCACGATCGCCCCGATTACGACCAATGTCGCCATCGTATGCGCCGGCGTAAGCTTGAACACATCAAACATAATTTGGCCAACAACACAAATTGCTCCGCCAACTAAGAATGCCCACAAAAAAATCATACCGCTTAATCACCTCCGTTCGAGATTGCGACAGCATGCGCAATGCATGGAATGCTCTCGCCTTGCTGGAACGATAAGGGAGAGAGCAAAGCGCCCGTTGCCACAACCAATATCCGATTAAGCTCTCCTTGCCGAAGACGCTTGAGCAGATGACCGTAGGTGACGACAGCTGAGCAGCCGCAGCCGCTTCCGCCTGCTTGCACCTTCTGCCGCTTCACGTCATAGACCATAAGGCCGCAATCACTGAAAACCGTATCGTCCATCGGCACCCCGTCCTTGATAAGCAGCTCCTTCGCGATGGGATGACCAACTCCGGCAAGATCGCCGGTTACGATCAAATCATAGTCCTTCGGCGTTCGTCCCGTATCATTAAAATGCATCTGAATCGTGTCGACCGCTGCCGGTGCCATCGCTGCTCCCATATTGAACGGATCTTTAATGCCGAGATCGACGATTTTGCCAATCGTCGCGCATTCGATAACAGGGCCATCGCCCTTAGCGGCTATCACCGCAGCGCCTGCCCCCGTTACGGTGTACTGCGCTGTTGGCGGCTTCTGTGACCCGTATTCTGTCGGATACCGGAACTGCTTCTCCGCCGTACAGTTATGGCTGCAAGTACCTGCTAACGCATAATGCGCCCCCCCTGCATTAACAATCATCGCCGTTAGCGCTAACGACTCCATCGATGTCGAGCAAGCACCGAACACGCCAAGATAAGGAACGCCAAGCGATCTTGCCGCGAAGCTGTTGCTAATAATTTGATTCATGAGATCGCCGCCGATATAATACTGCAGATCGTCACGCTGGATGCCTGCGTTCTGAATGGCGAATTCAGACGCTTGCTCCAGCAGCAGGCGCTCCGCCTTCTCCCAGCTCTTTTGCTGCATATCAAGCTCGGGATGTATTAGATCAAAGTCGGCGGCAAGCGGTCCGTCGCCCTCATCGGGCCCGACTACAGTAGCAGCGCCTAGAATGACAGGGCGTTTGTCGAACCTCCAGGATTGTTTGCCGAGCAGCATCTTATTGCCCCCCAGTTCCAAGAATGAGATGTGCGATACCGACGAAAAAAGCGGCTACAACGCCAAAAACAATAACGGAGCCAGCCAGCTTGAACATGTTAGCTCCGACGCCAAGCACAAGGCCTTCGCTTCGATGCTCCAGCGCTGCAGAGCACATCGAGTTCGCAAAGCCTGTAACGGGAACTGCCGAACCGGCGCCAGCCCATTGCGCAAGCTTGTCGTAAACGCCGATGCTCGTCAATATAACCGACAACAATATAAGCACAGCTACCGTCGGATTGCCCGCGGCCTCCCTTTCCATTCCCATCAAATGTACGAACATCTCCGTAATGACTTGCCCGAGCACACAGATCAAGCCGCCGATGATGAAAGCTCTAATGCAATTGGCGAACACCGACCTGGAAGGCTCGCGCGTCTTGGCGAATGTCTGATATTCCTTAGGCGACATCGACATTTTTTTGTACTTTTGACCGCCCGCGCTTTTCGTTGACAACACTTCATCCTCCTTCACTCGTGCGGCTTACTTCATTAACGCCGCCTGTTCATCATGACAGAACAATCTGTCTTCCCGTTCATTATTTGTCACCACGGCGTTACTTATGCTTCAAATTCCAATCTAGTCAACATCGGCCAAGCTCTTCCACTTTCCTTTCTTCCGTTCAGTGCGTCATCCTCGTTTTTCTCCTTTTAGTCCATTCTCCCCTTCACTCAGGAGTGATCTAAATGAATCAATCGTATATTCATTGCAAACCAGCTATTGTTTATTTATTCCTTTTTTGATAAAAATAAATAAGAACACGTGTTCTCATTTATTGGTAGGAGGGTTGCTCTCAATGGCATTAACGGCTTACATAGATCAATTCAATCAGAGCTTTGCAACTGAACAGCAGTGCTTGTCATTTATATATGAATGGAAGTGGCCTAACGGTTTTTGCTGCCCGCGATGCAGCCATTCTGCCGCATACACAATCACGACACGGAACCAGCCTTTATTTGAATGCAGAAAGTGCAAACACCAGACTACCCTGACAGCTAACACAGTGTTCAACAAAAGCCGCACAGCGCTTCGCAAGTGGCTTTTGGTTCTCTACCTTGTATCCACAAGCAAGGAGGGAATTCATGCTGTCCAGCTTGCGCAATTGATTCAAGTGACATATAAGACGGCTTGGTCCATGCTTAACAAAGTCCGTGCTGCCATATCGGAGTATGATGAGCGTACGCTCCTAAACGGTTTTGTCGAGGCAAAGTTAGAAGTATATATGAAGCAATTGCATCCTACATATGTGGGCGAGAATAAGGAGCATGCAGCAATCGCAGCAAGCGGGACATTACCGAACCAATCTTCTTCCTATTTCAAAATAAAACTGGCAAAAGAAAAAGGCATTGCGCGCAACCGGCTTTCTTCTTCAATGGAAGATGCTTTCATAAAAGATCATGTCCATCCCGAACTTGAACAACTCACCATTAATCGCTGGTATGTAAATGTTCCTAATTCCACAGCAACGCTGCCCCAACTAGCTCAATCAGCTTTCAAATGGATGAATGACCATTTTCACGGACTTTCCCTGAAATACGCTCAATCCTATTTGGACGAGTATTGTTATCGCCGCAATATTTCTTATGACCAATCATGTGCCCCACTCGTACATTTGCTTAGCCTCTGCCTTTCTATGAAAGGCGCTGACACTGACAAGCCATACTGGACAGATTCCAAGCTATCGGCAATTAACAAACGATATCTAGAGAGACAGCGCATCGACTGGTTCTCCATGTTGAATCCAGCCAGTGCAATCGATCAAGTGATCTAGTCTTCTATTAAATGACCAAATTTGAAGAATACACTGGGCTGCTGTAATTAATCTGTCGACTGACTGACTGTCTGTTGATTTGGTTTTCTTCCTGAGCTAATGGGAGAGTGGAGCAAAAGAGAACATAAGACAACTAAGAGAGAACTAAAAAGTGTAAAGCTAAAATAAAAGATAAAAGTAAAAGATAAAGTAAAAGAGGAAAAACCATGGAGGCCAATGGAGGAAGGCTGCTGGACTAGAATAAAAAAGCCGGGCCTCAAACTCCATTGGAGGTAGGCTCGGCTTTAAATAGTAATAATGGGAGATTCCTGAACATTTTAGCCTTTATTTATAGCCATGAAGTGATTAATAGGATAACGAGCAATACGTACAGCACGAGTACAATAAGGGATAACGATAGTGGTGTACGCCGTTTCCTTGACATCTTGCCGTCCCCCTCGCAGTGGGCTTCTCCCCTTACTATATGCCGGCTGCTTGGAGGACGGAGCTTGTCTGGTTCGTCGTTATCGATATTATTCGGTGTTATTGCTCAATAATTAGAACGCCTTTGGCAGCAACGCTGTATTCACCACTAACAAGCTCGCCAGATAGCAAATCTTTGCGCGGCTCATCTTGAAGCTGTACAACCGAAGCTTCGGAATTATGGTTCAGCACGAAGGTAAACGATTTGCCGTCTTTGATACGGCGAGTCACTTCCACGCCGCTTGGCGCTGCTAGCAGAGGCTCGATGCCCTTCTCCTTGCAGATGGTGGAAAGCAGCGATTGCAGCATAGCCTTATCCGGGCTGGAGGCGACATACCATGCCTCGCCTTCACCGAATTTGTTGACCGTCAATGCCGGCATGCCTTTGTAGAAGTCGGAGCCGTATTCCGCGATGACTTCTGCTCCTTCGGAATGGATAAGGTCGCATAGAATACTGCATGAATAGGTGCCGCTCAGCTCGCCTCTCGCATTGTTCACAACGATTTGATTTGTCTGGCCTGGCAGCAGCGAGTCGATCTCCTCTGCCCAGATACCGAGTACGTTACGCAGCTTGCCTGGGTAACCGCCGATCGTTACGAGATCGTTCTCGTTCACGATGCCGCTGAAGAAGGTCGTAATGAACGTACCTCCACGGGCAACGAATTGTTCAACCTTCTCGGCAAATCCTGGTTTAACCATGTACATAACCGGCGCGATAACGAGATCGTATTTATCCATGTTTTCTTCTACGCTGATCATATCGGCCTGAATGTTCAATTCAAATAACGCATCGTAGTACTTATGCACTTCGTCCACGTATTTCAGCGCAACGCTTGGTCCGCTCGACAGCTCGACAGCCCAGCGGTTCTCCCAATCAAAGACGATCGCCGCTTTAGCATCGTTGCGTGAATCAAGAAGCGTATCGCCAAGCTGCTGCAGCTCATGACCAAGCTCGGCGCATTCACGGAATACGCGCGTATGCTCATGTCCAACATGCTCGATGACCGCGCCATGATACTTCTCGCATGCGCCGATTGAGCGGCGAAGCTGGAAGAACATCACGGTGTCCGCGCCATGGGCTACCGCTTGATAGCTCCATAGCCGCATGACGCCAGGACCCTTCAACGAGTTATACGCTTGCCAGTTCTGCTGGCTTGGGGTCTGCTCCATCAGCATGAACGGCTGTCCGCTCTTTAGACCGCGCATAAGCGAGTGCRTCATAGCGGTGAAGCTGACAGGCGTATCAATGGAAGGATAGTTATCCCACGAGACAACGTCCATATGCTTAGCCCATTTGAAATAATCGAGCTCAGGGTAAGTGCCCATTAAGTTCGTAGTAATCTGTACATTGCTCGAATGCTTACTGATGGCATCGTACTCAAGAAGGTAGCAATCCAGCAGGCTGTCCGATTGGAAACGGCGGTAGTCGAGCGAAATGCTTTGGAAGTTGGTCCGGTTGCCGCTCCACTCCTCGCTAAGCGCGTTCGGAGGAACGATCTCGTCCCACTCATAGAACGTATGACCCCAGAAGCCCGTGTACCAAGCCGAATTCAGCTGTTCGATACTGCCGTACCGCTTCTGAAGCCATACACGGAATTGCTCTGCGCAATTGTCGCAATAGCAATAGCCGCCGTATTCGTTAGAAATATGCCAAACGACAAGTCCGGGGTGATCCTTATAACGCGCAGCAATTTTCTCTGCTAGGAGTGCGGAATACTTACGATAAGTCGGGCTGCTCGGACAGGAGTTATGGCGTCCGCCGAATTTACGCTTGCGTCCATCGTAATCAACGCGTGTCACATCCGGGTACTTCTTAGCCATCCACGCCGGATGCGCGCCTGTGCTCGTTGCGAGCGTAATATAAATATTGTCCTTGTAGAGCCTGTCCATAATGCGGTCAAGCCACTCGAAGTTGTATGTATCCTCGTTCGGCTGAATACGCGCCCAAGAGAATACGTTAACCGTTGCTACGTCGATGTCCGCGAGCTTCAGCATGCGGATATCGTCTTCCATCACTTCGTCCGGCCATTGCTCTGGGTTATAATCGCCGCCATACCAAATTTTCGAAAGTTTATTGTTGATCATCGTTTGTCTCTCTCCCTCGATTAAACAACGGAAAGAGCTCATCTGCATGAGCTCTCCGTTTTCTTATTATTTTATGCTTATTTGGACCAAAGCTCAACGCGGTCTTTAACCATTTTCGTAAACTCAGCATTCAACTCAGCTGCGCCTGCATCTTCAAGATCTTTCAAGAATGCATCGTATACTTTGTCGAAGTCGGCTGGCTTCGCAAGAATTGCTTCAGGGATACGTTTCTTCATAATATCTTGTGTCTTCTGGAAGATAACGTTCGCTTTGGAGCCAGTCTCGAACGGCAATGTCCAAGCAGCGCCGTATTTGCGCTCAGGGAATGCGTCGTCAGCCGGCCAGAAATCTTTGTACACTTTTACGCCGTAAGCCGCAAGCGTCTTTTTGTCTGCTTCAGTGTAAGCAGTCTGGATTTGTTCAGGGAACGTCGTTGTATAGTAGTTGCCTGTAGGATCCAGCACGCCGTCACCATAACGAGCGGACAAGAAGTAGTTGCCGATACCAGTCGTTTTCTTGAAATTGTTGTTGTCGTTCGTTTTCATAGCTTGTACGTCTTCAGGAATAACGCGTTTGCCATCAACAACGTTGTAGTGCTTGCCTTCAATACCCCAGTTCACAAGTACTTGGCCTTCGTCGGAAGCAAGGTAGTCAAGGTATTTGATCAAACGAACTGGATCTTGCGCGCTAGTCGTAATACCTACGCCGTAACCGGACAGGTAGCCTGTTCCTTGGAAGGAATGGTCTTGATATTGATCGTTAAGCGTTACTGGGAAACGTGCATAAGTCGCACCGAATTTGCCTTCAGCTTTCAAAGCGTTCTCAGCATCTGCGTAATCCCAGTTTTGGTCGATCAAGCCGATAACGCGGCCGGAAGCGATTTTCGCTTTGTATTGATCGTATTTCTGAACGAAGCTTTCTTTRTCAAGCAAGCCTACATCGTTCATGTGGTTCAACCAACGGAAATATTCTCTTTCTTCAGGACGTTGGTAGTGCATGATTGCTTCATGCGTATTTTGGTTGACATAGAATTCGCCGTCATCCGGTGCGCCAGTAGCGTAGAACGCAGGGTTTGTAACGGAAATCAGAATTTGCCATTCTCCGCCGTTCAGGGACATACCGATACGCGGTTGGCCGTCTTCTGTTTTAGGGTTTTTCTCGAGGTACGCTTTGATCGCGTTCTCGTAATCCTGAACCGTCTTGATCTCAGGATATCCAGCAGCTTCAAGCACTTGGTGCTGCAATTGGAAACCGCCGCCCGCATCGAAATACGTGTGGCCAACAAGATCTAGAGGAAGAGTATAAATGGCATCGTCATCCGCACTCCATACAAGACGATTGAGGTATTCGCCGTAAATCTTTTTGATGTTAGGAGCATATTCTTCGATCAATGGACGAAGATCGACCATTGCGCCTGCGTCAACAAGCTTGCCGATATTGCCTTTTGGCATTACAAGATCCGGATAATCGTCGCTTGCTACCATTAGGGCGAACATATCAGCGTCAGAGCCGCCTACAGGAAACTCGGCTTTAATCGAAACGCCCGTTTTTTCTACCAGAAATTTGCCGATGTCGCTTTGATTATCGTCCCAGTTCGCATTAACGTCACCGGATGCGAAACGGATTGTCATCGGTTCAAGGTTTTCGGATTCTGCCGGCGCATTCGTGCCGTTGCCGGCATTCTCGCCATTGTTGTTGCCAGTGTTGTTGGAGCCGCATGCCGTTACGAAAACGAACACAAGCGCCAAAAGCAACGTTAGAGCGTACTGTGTCTTTCTTTTCATTGCCTTAAAGCCTCCCTTTTCTTGTATAAAGATTGTTGTGTATATAACAGGGAACCTGCTATTACCAATGTTAGCTTTTCACTGCGCCTAATGTCATTCCTTTGACGAAATATTTTTGGAGGAACGGATAGACGAGCAAAATAGGTACGGTAACGACGATCGTAATCGCCATCTTGATCGATTCCGGAGATACGGATGCGATCGCTTGCTGTGCGTTCGGGTCGCGATAATTGTTGCCCGATTGCGTCGACTGAAGTACTTTCATTAATTCATATTGCAACGTCGTATTTCCAGGAACGCGGGCGTTGTACAGATACGTATCAAACCATGCATTCCAATGTCCTACGGCGATGAATAACGCGATTGTGGCAAGTACCGGCTGGCAAAGCGGAAGAATGATCCGCCAGAAGATGATCCAGTCGTTCGCGCCGTCTATCTTAGCCGACTCTTGCAGCGCGTAAGGCAATCCGTCTATGAAGGAACGAACTACGAATACGTTCCACACGCTTAGAAGAGCCGGAATGATGTACACGTAGAACGAACCGATCAAACCTAAGTTTTTGATAAGCAAGAAGCCTGGAATTAGTCCGCCCGAGAAATACATCGTCATGGCGAACAAGAAGGACATCCATCTTCTTCCCTGGAAGTCGGGCCGGCTTAACGTGTACGCCAGCATGGAAGCGGCGATAACGCCGAGGAGCGTACCGACTACCGTCCGGATCACCGAGTTTCTGAACCCGGTGATAAGACCCTCAAAGCCGAAAATCGTCTCGTAGTTTTTCCAAGTAAACTCCCGCGGGAATATCGTTATACCGCCGCGTACGGTATCAACCGAATCGTTGAACGAGATTGCGAGTACGTTAAGGAAAGGATATAACGTTACGATCCCAACGATCGCCATTACTACGTAAATGAATATATCGAATATTTTGTCGCTGCTTCTCTGTACAGTCCCTTGCATATGCCGCTCCTCCTATATGATTGATTCTTTGGTGACTCGCTTGTATATACCGTTCGCAATTAATACGAGCAGAATGCTGACGACGGAGTTGAATATGCCGATTGCCGTACCATACGAATAGCGGCTCATCTGTATCCCGTACTTGAGCGMATACAAATCGAGTACTTCTGAATAATCCGTAACGAGAGGATTGCCTAACAGCATCTGCTTCTCGAAGCCAATACCGATCAAGTGACCAATCGAAAGAATGAATAGAACCATGAAAGTCGTACGAATGCCAGGCAGCGTAATATGCCACATTTTGCGGAAGCGTCCTGCGCCGTCCACCGTCGAAGCTTCGTACAGTTCCGGATCAATACCGGCCATTGCGGCTAAGAAGATGATCGAGTTCCAGCCTAGCTCCTTCCACAGATCCGACAAGGTTACGATACCCCAGAACCATTCGCCTTTAGCCATGAWTTGAATCGGCTCATCAATAAGATGTAGCGACATCAGCAGTTGATTGATTGCGCCGCCGTCCGTTGACAGCATCTTCGTTACGAGACCGGCTACAACGACCCATGATACGAAATGGGGCAAATATGAAATCGTTTGAATCGAGCGCTTGAAAAACTGCCCTTTCATTTCGTTAAGTAAAAGAGCGAATATGACAGGAATCGTAAATCCGACGATAAGTCCCATCGAGCTCATTGCCAGCGTATTTCTAAGGACGAGATAAAACCGTTCATCCCCGAACAATTCAATAAAGTTGTCCAAGCCTACCCATTTTTGATCCAAGAACGAGTTTTTTGGCTTGTAGTTTTGGAATGCCGTTATCCAGCCCCATACCGGTACGTAGCTGAATACGATGACCCAAATGACGAATGGCAGCGACATCAAATACAAGTAGCGCTGCTGAAGGGCTCTCTTCCAAACGGAAGAAGACTTCTTCGTCCCTTTCTGCGGAACGTCTTTTGCTGTTAGCGATTTCATGAATGCTCCTCCTATTTAACGAACACAGTCGGCTTGGCAAGCGTTGGTTTTTATCTTCTATAGCTTGCCCTCTCTCTTATGTCCTAATGATACCCGACAGGCCGGACTACATTGCACCCGACAAATCCGTGCGAAAATCATATAAAAATACGCTCTTTCAAGCGCTTTCATTTGGACAATAGGCACAACAAAAAAAACGAGCTGCCTCTTTCGTTCGGAGTGTGAACKATCGGCAAGCCCGTCTTATATTTTCTTATACGTAGAAGGAGATACGCCTTTGTACTTCTTGAATTTACTGTGGAAGTAGTCAACGTTAGCGTATCCAACTCTCTCGGATACTTGATGGACCTTCATCCCCTCCTGCAGCAGCTCAATAGCGTGCTGGATACGGACTTCGTCCAAGTAGGTATTAAAATGCTGACCGGTATGGCTTTTGAACATTTTCCCCAAGTATCCGCTATTGTAATTGAATAGATCGGCTAGTGTCTCCAGCTTAAGATTCTCATAATAATGACGATCAATAAAATCGGTAATTTGCTTCATCACCGAAGATGCGTCTGAGCTACCTATCTTCTGAGCTAGCTCAACAAGCTTGGCATTCAGCTTATCCAGCATCTCATTATAATGATGCTCCAGGTAGAGTGCGGTAATCATCGGCAAATACTCTTGAATCGGCAACGTCGGATTAGCTGTTGACACTTTGTTCAAGACCATCGATACGATACCCGCCCAGGTTGACTTAAGCTGCTGTTCAGTGATGTCGCCAGCTTCTCCTAGCTGTGCCTCCGCTTCACGAAGCGCCTTCTCAACTCCTTCGGCACTGCCGATATCGATCATATAAAAGAAACGTTGAGCRAACGACTCCATAATTGGAGTCAAATCGCTTTCTATTGGATGATCCTCTCGCGTCTGCGATGCGGTATGAATCTGTCCGCCCTTCAGCATAAACCTTCGCTTCAGCAAGCCGCTGACAAAGGGGGCCCAGTCCTGCAGCTCCCGCCAATCGCGTACAGGCTCGCTGACCGCTGCCGCAAACCTGGCATTCGGTCCGCATAGCTCAGCCAACCAGCCATTCATCTGCTCCCGCGACCCGCTCTGCAACAAATAATCTTTCAGCAACACGCCGATGTATGGCTCAGCGCTGAATACGAAACCAATCTCTTTCTGCTCGATAAGCTCAGCCAGCTTTTTCTTAAACGTATCGCCTCTCGTTAAAGAATGCTCTCGGCTATATACCTCAATTAGCATAAGTTGATAATATTTCGCCGGAGTACCTAGCAGAGCCTGTGCTTCATCATCGAATGTCGTCTCCTCAAAACTTTGGCTGCCAGCCAGCTTCTGGAGCAATTCATCCCGGCGCAGCAGCATCGTCTGTTCGCTGCTTGCCTGCTGCTCGCCTCTTCGCTTCAAGCTGTCGGCGATTCGCTTTACATAGGTCTCGAGCTCATCCTCGTCAACCGGCTTCAAAATATAGCCGTCAACGCCAAAGCCGATCGCTTGCTTAGCATAGTCAAAGTCAGCATAACCGCTCAATATAATGAAGTTCGTAGTCGTATCGTCTTGCCTCACTTCTTGAATGACTTGCAGTCCGTCCATTCCAGGCATACGAATATCAATGAGAATAAGATCGGGCTGCAGTTCCCGATATTTAGTTAAAGCATCACGCCCGTTCGACGCTTCGCCTACGACGGTGAAACCATGCTTGTCCCATTCGATAATTGATTTAAGCCCTTCACGAATCATCGGTTCATCGTCTACGATCATGACTTTATGCAAAATGATGACCCCCCAGTGGTATTTCGAACGCAATGCGCGTACCCTCAGCACTGCTCTGTATTTGAAG